>JANOPQ010000083.1:0-1596 GCA_031421935.1 Bacteroidota bacterium
TCTAGACGCACTTGCTAAAAGCAAAACCAATCTAGAAAGTACCTTATCTAAATTAGTAGAAAAAGGAAAAATCGATGCGTCAGAAAAATATCGAATCATCCACAATATAGCGCATGTTCATACACTAGGAGAATTATCACACTCCGATTTGGTCATTGAAGCCATAGTTGAAAATTTAGAAGTCAAGAGAAAAGTATTTTCGGAAGTCGAAAACTACGTCTCGCCCGAAACCATTCTAGCATCAAACACATCATCATTATCCATAGCTTCCATAGCAGCGTCTTGTCAAAAACCAGAACGCGTCATCGGAATTCACTTTTTTAATCCAGCACCATTAATGCAATTGGTGGAAGTAATTCCAGCAATTCAAACCAACGAAGAAGTTCTAATAAAAACAGCACAAATTATTACTGATTGGAAAAAAGTTGTAGCCATTGCCAAAGACACACCTGGATTCATAGTAAATCGTGTCGCCCGTCCATTTTACAGCGAAAGCTTACGCATTTACGAAGAAGGAATTGCCGATTTTGCTACCATTGACTGGAGTTTAAAAACTATAGGTGCATTCCGAATGGGACCTTTTGAACTAATGGATTTTATTGGAAACGATGTCAATTATACCGTGACAGAAACTGTTTTTACTTCCTTTTATTTTGATCCAAAATTTAAACCATCTTTCACTCAAAAGCGTTTGGTAGAAGCCGGATTTTTAGGAAGAAAATCAGGTCGTGGTTTTTATTCGTATGATGTCATTGCGAGGAACGAAGCACCCGAGGCATCGCCGAACAGAGCGGAGCTAATCTCAACTCCTAAAGAAAATTTAGTATTAGCAAAAGCCATTTTCGACAGAGTAATCGTCATGCTCATCAACGAAGCAGCAGACACTTTGTTTTTAAATATCGCATCAGCAGAAGATATCGATAACGCCATGACTAAAGGTGTAAATTACCCAAAAGGATTATTGACTTGGGCAGACGAATTGGGAATCAAATGGTGTGTCGAAAAATTAGATACACTTTACAACGAATACCATGAAGACCGCTACCGATGCAGTCCTATTTTGAGAAGAATGAGCATCCAAAATAAAAAATTTTTCAACTAATGGAAGGAACAAAAATTCCATACAAAATGTTAAGTAGCGATGCCTACAGCCAATGGTTGGGTATCGAAATTTTGGAATGTGAAATTGGACGATGCAAAGTGGCGATGACGGTGCGTAAAGAAATGCTTAACAGTATGAATAAAGCTCATGGTGGTATTACTTTTTCTCTGGCAGATACGGCTTTAGGTTTTGCAGCAAACTCCCACGGCAGGTTTGCAGTTTCTATTGAAACTTCCATCAATCATATCGAAGCGGTAAACGAAGGCGATTATTTGGTGGCGGAATCAATCATAGAAAAAGTAAATAATAAACTCGGATTCAATATCATAGAAGTCAAGCGTGGCAACGAAATGATTGCCTTATTTAAAGGTGTGGTATATAGAACCAACAAAGAATGGGAAGAATAATAACAATTAACAATTGATAATTAACAATTGATAATGAGCGACAGGCAACAATTATCACCCGAGGCGCAGCCGAATTGTATGGAGCAC
>JANOPQ010000084.1:0-19035 GCA_031421935.1 Bacteroidota bacterium
AAGCAGCACATCTCACCTACTTCCTGCGCGCTAAACTTTGATCTAAGCTTCGTTTTTAACTCTGTTTGTGTACCTGCAGTTAAACATGCGCTCCCATTGCATACGTACACTTTCTTTCCTTTATTCTCAGGACGCAAAAAATCATAAAAACTAACGGTACCGTATACCGTCGATTTTCCCACTAAGAATTCATCACAAAGTTTGGCCATTTCATCCAAATCAGGCGTTCCCGTTTGAACAGCAGCATTTCCTAATTCTTCGAAAAGATTTCTTTCGAGTCCTTTCCGTCTGGCGAGATCACTTAAGTTTTTCGACATTGTAATTCTATTTTTCCAATTGCATCATTCTTTCAGAATGCGTGTACACGGTTAATTTATCATTCCTGCAAAATGCCAGCAAGGTCATTCCAGCTTTATCGGCGGTTTCGACCGCTAATGTAGAAGGTGCGGAAACCGATCCGAGGAAAGGAATTCCAGCTACCAAGGCCTTACTCACAATTTCGTATGAGATTCGGCCACTCACGGTAAGGAACTTTGCATGATTTAATTTTCCTTGGTAAATCAAAGAGCCTATCACTTTATCGACAGCGTTGTGTCGACCAATATCTTCCTTTACCACCAACATCTCTCCTTGCAAATTAAAAGCTGCGGCGGCATGTGTACCCCCGCTTTGATCAAATGCTGATTGATGATTTCTCATCTTCTCAAACATTTTCTCCACGAGGGAAGCATCTAAAATTCCATCTTCCTGCAAAGAAGAAATAGTAGAAATATCATCCAAATCCGTTTTTCCACAAATGCCACAAGAAGAAACCGAAGTCATACTTCTAGTTCCACTGAACTCCTTTAATAAATTTTCTTCTGGAATTTGTACATTCATCTTTATCGGATATCCATCAACGTTAGTTTCCACAATATTTAAATCAGGATGAACTTCAAGATCCTGATAAATTCCTTCAGTAAAAAGCAAGCCACGCACCAAATCGGATTCACTTCCGGGTGTATGCATAGTTATGGTGAAAGGAACTTCATTGATCGAAATACTCAACGATTCTTCCAACGCCAAAAGGTCCTGCACAGGGGAAAAACTCCCTTGTTTGTAGAACATTCCTTCATAGCGTTTTTCTTCCATCTTTACTTTTTAAGATAATCCAGTAATATGTCCTTCATTATCGATATCCATTCCTTCCGATGCTGGAATAGCAGGGAGACCTGGCATACGCATAATGTTACCTAAAATAGGAACTACAAAACCAGCTCCAGCAGCCAATTCAAATTCACGAACATTCACCACAAAACCAGTGGGTCGACCAATTCTCTTTTCATCATCGGAAAAAGACATTTGTGTTTTCGCTACACAAATGGGAAGATGATTATATCCTAATTCAATGTATTCTTTCAGTTGTGTTCTTGCTTTTCCACTATAAGTAACATCATTGGCGCCATAAATTTGCGTAGCTACCATTTTAATTTTCTCCTCAATAGAAAGGCTCATATCATACAAAGGATGATAATGATTTACCCCACTCTCAATCGATGCAACCACAGCTCTAGCTAAGTCCATGGTGCCTTCGCCACCAAACTCCCATCCACGAGAGATGACGGCTTTCACCCCTTCGGCTGCACATTTTTTAATAATAAAGTTAACTTCTTCGTCTGAATCACTAAAGAAACTATTGATAGCAACTACAGGAGTCAAACCAAACTTTTTACAATTCTCTATATGCTTTTCTAAATTTTCAATTCCTTTTTCCAAATACTGCATATTGGATGTATTGTATTCTGCTTTCTTCGCTCCACCATGGTGACGCAATGCACGAACGGTAACCACCAACACCATAGCAGCAGGTTTTAATCCAGCAATGGGACATTTAATATCTAAAAATTTCTCTGCACCTAAATCGGCACCAAATCCAGCTTCAGTCACTACATAATCACACAACGATAATCCCATTTTTGTAGCTACAATGCTGTTAGTACCTTGAGCGATATTGGCAAAAGGTCCACCGTGAATGATAGCAGCATTTCCCTCTAATGTTTGCACTAAATTAGGTTTAATCGCATCTCTCAACAACAACGCCATGGCACCTTCCGCTTTCAACTCGCGAGCATACACCGGTTTTTTATCGTAGGTATATCCAACAAAAATATTTCCTAAACGTTTTTTCAAATCATCAATATCTTTTGAAAGACAAATGATGGCCATCACTTCCGACGCTGCAGTAATATTAAATCCATCTTCACGTACAACACCATTTGCTGAGCCACCAATACCTACGATGATATGACGCAATGCACGATCATTCATATCCATCACCCGTTTCCAACTCACTGTGCGCGGATCGATATTTAGATTTCGAGTTTTAGATTGAATATTATTATCAATTAAAGCAGCTAATAAATTATTTGCTTTTTCAATGGCTGCAAAATCGCCTGTAAAATGGAGGTTAATATCAATCATTGGAATCACTTGTGAATAGCCACCACCTGCAGCTCCACCTTTCATACCGAATACAGGTCCGAGGGAAGGCTCTCTCAAAACTACTGCCGACTTTTTCCCGATTTTATTAAGTCCGTCGCTCAAGCCAATGGAGACTGTAGTCTTCCCTTCCCCTGCTGGGGTTGGACTCACGGCAGAGACCAAAACTAGTTTTCCGGCAGCCACTTTTTCCTCATTTATCATCGATAATGGGAGCTTGGTCTTATACTTCCCGTATTGCTCGAGCAAGTCCAAATCAATATCCAATCCACGAGCTATATCTCGAATCGATTTAATATCAGCACGCTGTGCAATTTCAAGGTCGGTTAAATTTTCAGTTGTTATCATATTCGACTTTAAATCTAATTATTTTCTTTCCAAATATAAGTGTCATCATTGAGAATTTCCTTTCCCCAAACCGGAACTTCAGATTTTATTCTTTCCACGATCTCTGCGCAGGCTTCTTGGGCTTCCTTTCGATGGGGTGAGGAGGTAAAAACGAAGAGGCAAATTTGTCCAGCTTCCACCCTTCCCAAGCTATGGTAAATATGCATGCAGGACAATGGATACTTAGCAAAAATAGCTTCTCGGATCTCGTGAACGATCTCTTCTGCCATCGGAACATAACTTGTATAATCAATTGCTAATACTTCTTTATCATTAAGTACATCAGCGCGTACTTGCCCTAAAAAAATACTGTGCGCACCTACATTTGTTTTGCTTTGATGACTTGCAATTGATGTTGCTATAAATTCCGGGGAGATGGATCCCACGACGAAAGCATTTATTTTCTTTTTTTCTTTCATAATCAATCATTTTAAATTGAATATTAATAGCTCTAATCTACACAACAAATTCTTTCATTCCTTCACCACAAAAAGCTTTGTAATCAAATTGCTCGAACTCAACAATTGTAGATGGAATATTACTTGATACATTTTTCACAACTTCGAATGTATTTGCATCATAGGTCGACAAATTGAGCAAAAACAATTTATTAGCTAAACAATTTTCAAGATTAGTAATAATTTTTATCACTTCATTAGCTTGTAGCACACCCATTGTTCCCGGTAATACTCCCATTACACCTAACTCTTCACAAGTTGGAATTTCTCCTTTGGTAGGTGGATTGGGGAAGATGTCCCTGTAACTAGTAGAGAAATTATCTTCATATTTAAGATTAAAAACAGCTATTTGCCCTTGCTCACCATAAATGGAACCATAAACGATCGGCTTTTCAAGTAAGACACATGCATCGTTTAACATATATCGTGTGGCGAAATCATCCGAACAATCAACGATCACATCCCAATGCTGAATAATATCGATTGCATTTTTATTATCGATATAAAAAGGAAAAATTGAAACATTAGCAGAAAGATTCAAATGCATCAACTTCTCCTTTGCACATTCTACTTTTAACTTACCAAGATCCGATTCATAAAATAAAATTTGTCGAGGCAGATTTGATTTTGAAACCACATCACCATCTACAATTCCAATATTTCCAACACCAGCGGCTACAAGATACTGCAATGCAGGGCAACCGAGACCACCAGCACCAATGACCAACACTTTTGCATCGATTAATTTCTGTTGACCTTTCACACTTATTTTGGGTAGTGAAATCTGACGTTGATATTTTTCGAAGTCCATTATATTCTAATTATCCACCTGAGAAAGGTGGCAACAAAGCAATTTTATCGCCCTCTTTAATAAGTACATCCTCACTTGCAATTTTATTATTGATTGAAATTGCAAATTGAACTTTTCGAATGGTTGGAAATTTATTTTCCAATTCATGCCTTAGTGTCCTAACATCAATTGGCAACGACCAAACTAATTCATTTTTGCCCATCACTTCTTCCAACTTTCCAAACACTTTCAATTTCACTTCATCCATTTTTCTGCTTTCAACAATTCATCGGGAGAATTAATATTTAGAAAAGCATGTTCATTCGCACTTAAATCTTTTTCTGCACTCAATAATTTATAATTAAATTTCTCAATCAATGTTTGCAATTTAAATTCTCCAGCTACCATACTTTGTTTCCATTTTTCACAGATTGACTTAGAATAAACACCAACCAGAGGCTCCCAATATCCATTCGACTCTGGTATACAAATTTCGTAATCTTTTGCCAGACTTAAAATACGCAAAATTAGTGTAGAATCAACAAATGGAGTATCGCAAGAAATGACAAAGTTCTGATTCACAGTCGAATGTTCAAGGGCAGAAAAAATTCCAACGGCTGGACCTTTGCCCATCATCAAATCAGGCACTAATGGAAAGGAGAATTGCTCGTACTGCTCATTCGAGGTCACGATGAAAATTTGGTCCACACAAGGCTTCAAATTTTCGATCACATATTCAACAATCATTTTGTCATGTAGCATTAATAATCCCTTGTCGGTTCCCATACGAGAACTTTTTCCACCTGCCAAAATATATCCATTTCGATGTTGATTCATCATCCTGTAAAGATCAATTTATAAACGGCAATCACCAAAACAAAAGCCAGTACTTTCTCCAATCTATTTTTATTCCATTTTGTTGCGCCAAAAAAAGCACCAGTAAATCCACCAATCATTACTAAGCCCACCAAAATACCCATATTCAAATCCAACTGCATCCCCACCATTTTTTGTCCGAAGATTCCTGCAAGAGAATTCACCAGAATGAAAAGTGCCGAAACGGCTGCCGTTTCTTTCATCTTCGCCCATCCAAAAAGTAAAATCAGTGGGCTTAAAATTATTCCACCTCCAATACCAATCAATCCGCTAAAAAATCCGATAATACAACCTATCAACAATAAAAAAGCAAAAGAAGGATTCACTAAATCATCTCGTTCCTTCATCTTAACCAAACCTGACAAAGACAAAACAGGAATACATAAAATAACTCCTAAAATCATTTTATAAAGATGCGCGTCCACTTCCATCATGCCTCCTATAAAGGCAGCAGGGATTGAAGCGATCGCCAGTGGAAAAAATAAATCTTTTCGAAAAAATCCTTCCTTATAAAAATGATAAAACGATAATCCAGAAACAAAAACATTCATCACTAGCGCAGCGGGACGAATTACTTCTGGACTAAAAGAGAACAAGGTCATCAATGCAATATAACCACTTGCTCCACCGTGTCCGACGCTAGCATATAAAAACGCTATGACCAACAACAACACATAAAATAGGATTGGCCATTCCATCTAAGTTCAATTTTTTATTTTCAATAACTTTACTTTATCTCCTTTAGAAATTACGCTATCCTCCTCTCCCATTATTAGCAAAACATTTGCATCCACGAAAGTGTTCAACTTATAACTTTCCTGATCTTTCAAAATAGTAGCGCCAAGAACATCATACTTTGTCTTAAGCAAATTCGTCATTCCTGGTTTCTTAAAATACTCATTTAGAACATTAGTATCAACAAATTCACGTTCAGATTTACCCATGAATTTAAAAATAGCATCCACCACATAAACATGAAAACAAGTTAAAACCGAAGCAGGATTTCCGGGTAGACCGAAATACACTTTATCCTTCTTTGTTCCAAAGTAAATCGGTTTGCCAGGCTTTTGCTTTACCTTATGAAAATGCTTTTTCACTTGATGTTCTAGTAAAGTGGAGGCTACAAAATCAAAATCTCCCACCGAAACACCTCCTGTGAAAAGGATAATGTCTGACTTTTTCTCTGCTTCCTTTAGTTTTCTTTTCACATCCTTTTCATCATCCTTAGCAAACAAAATAATTTCAGGCGTGATTCCATAATTTAATAAACTTGCAGTTAATCCGAAAGAATTACACTCATAAACTTGACCTGGATCCAGCTTTTTTCCTGGCGCTGTCAATTCATCACCAGTAACGATGATGCCTATACGAGGTTTAGCAAACACTTTCAACTTCGCAATTCCAATAGACGCTAAAAATGCAATACTTCCTGCAGAAATTACATCTCCTTTTTTCAAAACAATTCTACCTGACTTTACATGCGTGGCCTTCTTTCGAATATTCAATCCCACAACAGCCGATGCATCCAAAATAAAAACTTGATTTCCATTCACCTCAACTTTCTCCTTCATCACAACACAGTTTGCTCCTGAGGGAATAGGTGCACCTGTGAATATTTTAGCTACTTCCTGCTTCTTTAATTTCAAATCTGATCTCTTTCCAGCTTGAATCATTGACGTCAATAAAAGCGGAGACTTTTTATCCCACGAAATAAAATTAAAAGCGAAACCATCCATGGCCGATTGATCGAAAGGAGGCGCATCCACAATTGCACTGACACTTTCTGCTAAAACATGATGAAGACATTCTAACAAAGGCAAACTAATTACCTTTCCTCTTGGCGTATTTTTTATCACCAAGCGACGAGCAAGCTCAAATGAAATCATGGTATTATTTTGCATTTATCCACCAATAGAAATCATAGAACGATTTTCAATAGACGTTGCTGAAATGTTTGCGAGGTCACCCATCATTTGTCCACCACGGGCTTCCTTTTTCTGCCAAACGCATTGCTGAATGATGGGAACTATATCCTCTCCATTTCTCAGTGCAGAAAGAATATCTGCTTCACCCTTTGAAAACAAACAATTCTTCATTTTTCCATCAGATGTTAAACGAAGGCGATTGCAGGTATTACAAAAAGGTTCGGTCATGGTACTTATAATTGCAAAAGTTCCTACATGATTATCCACGCTAAAATTTCTAGCGGTATCATTCGGTCGATCTGTTAATTTTTGAAATTGGAAATTTTGTTTAATTAATTCAAGAATTTCATCAGAAGAAAAAACTTGTTGCTGATCCCAACCATTGCCGGTAAACGGCATAAACTCAATAAAACGAACATGGAGATTTGCTTTCTTCGTCATCTCAATAAATGCAGGAATCTCGAGGTGATTCACATCCTTCAGCACCACCATATTTAGCTTTACATGAAATCCACGATCAAGCAATAACTGAATATTATCTACAACTTTACTAAAATGCTTACGCTGCGATAAAATTTCAAAAGTAGTGGCATCCAAAGAGTCGAGACTTACATTAACGGAACGCAAACCTGTTTCCACAAACAAATCGATGAACTCATCCACTAGAACGGCATTCGTAGTTAGTGCCAACTGTATTGGGAATTTTGATAATCGCGAAATGATTTCTCTCACTTCCTTTCTGACTAACGGTTCGCCGCCTGTTAAACGAATTTTTGTTACACCTAAATCCACAAAGACTTTTGCAATGGTAATAATTTCATCTACGCTCATCATCGAGCGAGTGGCTAAATAACTTTCGGGAAGATCGAGTGGCATGCAATACAAACATCTCAAATTACACTTGTCGGTAAGTGAAATTCTCAAATAATCATGTTTTCTATTGAAAGAATCGACTAGCATTTCTGTATTATTCTCTACACTTCAAAATATCCTACTCCAAAATTAACAAATTACAGTGACTTATGGAATTCAGCCTCATCAGGTCGTTTCTTTTTCCATCGACGGTGACTCCAGAGCCAAAAGGGAGGGGCATTTAAAATATCTTCTTCAAGCATTTGAGTATGTAATTGAGTGATTTCACCGAATTCAGAAGCTGAAGGATCATCCACCAAATTTCGAAACTCTACTTCGTAAAAACCGCGTTTCACTTTATGAATACAACAAAACACGACTGGATAATTATAATCCTTGGCAAACTTCTCTGCACCGAAGAGCACAGCGGTTTCTTGATTTAAAAAATTCATCCAGTAGGCTTTCTTTACATTTCCGGGTGATTGATCGGTTCCAAAAATAAACGTAGATACTTCATGCTGCGTTTCATCGAACACTTTCTTCACATCCTTAATGGCAATCATTCTCAATCCATATTTACCTCTAGTCGCTCGCATCTTCACATCAAAAAACTGATTTGACAAGGGCTTATAAATAGCGATACTGTTATGTTTAATGGCACTGTCAATGGCTACTGCAAACAACTCCCAGTTGTTAAAATGACCACCCGCCATGATTACACTCTTTCCTTCATCAAAATACCTGTTCATCACTTCTGGATTCACAAATTTCATTCGTGCGAGCACTTGAGCTTCAGCTATTGAAAACACTTTTAAACTTTCCACGATAAGATCACAGAAATGCGCATAAAATTTCTTCGCAATTTCGATATGTTCTTGTTTCGATTTATCAGGAAATGAGCGTTCAATATTTCCTACAATTACTTTTTTTCTATAGCCCAACACATAATAAAAAAGAAAATACAAAAAATCTGAAACTCGATACAAAAGAATATACGGCAACGCCGAAATAGGCAATATAATCAGATAATAAAATACAGCTGAGATGAATCGATTGATCATACGTTTCAAGTAGATCACAAAATTACAACTAATACTTCACCATTAGCAAATCACTTCTTAACCCATTCTTTAAGAGTACTCTCACCATGTAAGAACCTGAAGAAAGTCTAGAAATATCAGTCGGACCGAATATATTTGCATTCATCAAGAGCCAGCCTTCCATTGAAAAAACCTGAGCACTTTTAATATCATTTTCACTAGCATCGATATTAAAACTATCATGAACAGGATTTGGAATAATGCGAACCAAAGGAACATTTGACAACTCTTGTTCCGAACGAGCAGAGGGTCCAGTTACTGTAAAATTCCAAATTGGACTCACGATAGTATTCGTTCCATCATTCACCTCAACATACCATTCATAGTTACCTATGGCTAAGCCTGTCCAATTTAATGTAGAAATCGAACTACTTGACACATTAGTATTAGTACCTATTAACTGAAAATTCTCAAATAAATTTACTGGTAATTGATATTCGCTGTTTTGATCTGTTTCATAAATATCATAAAGTGGTGAATAGGTTTTAACTTTTAATCGATTTTCAGATGGAACAAATTGCAAAATATTCATCCACCCTGTTCCTCCGTTTAGGCGTGTTTGAAAATCGGCCATCAGTGTATGAATTAAATTTCCGTTTACCGTATCTGTTCGTTGAGCTTCTCCACCAATATGTCCGCATAAAATCAAAAAAAGATTTGGATTATTTTTCAATGCATTGAATGTGGCTAATCCTTGAGAGCTGAAATTGGCTTTTATGTCAAGTAAAAAATGACTTGTGATAATCGCTCTTCTGTTTACATATGTTTTCAAAAGTGCATCTGCCCAAGCCAGCACTGCACCATTCGCAATCTCATCATATTCCAACGAAATAGCAATGAAATTATAGCCATTCACGCTGAACAACTCATAGTGATTATCATTATTACTTCCATAATGTCCGCCATAATAATTTCGGCCAGAAAACCTAGCGCTACCAAAATATTGATTGTAAAAAGTAGTAGTTCCATTGGGATCACCGTTCGGACTTTGGTCATGATTACCCACACAAACACTATATGGAATTCCAAATGGTAATTGAGTTGTTACAGGATCCTCGATGATTTTAAAGGCCGAATCAGCTCTCATCCATTCCACTTTATCTCCATTATTATCGCCATGCTCCACACAATCTCCATAGTGAGAAATAAACGAAACGGCTAAAGAATCTTTTTTGGCTAAGGTCCAATCCATTTGTGCTTTAAAAAAACTATTTGATCCACCATTCTCTTCACTTGTATAAAATTGAGTATCGGGCAAACCAATAATAGAAAAAGGAGCGGGAGGAATACTTTGGAAAGGTCTTTTGCGTCCATAGTATTTAACGGACATTGAATTTCCATTGGGATCCGTGGGACTTACCTTTAATCCGACCGTAGATGGATTGCAACAACTAAAATTAGTAGGGGCCGTCAATACTATTTGCGAAGGATCCTGACCCACTAAATTAAATTGCCATGTATGCTGAATACAATTTAGGCTATCCACCACCGTTATATGAGTAGAATTATTAATTGTTAAACTTTGCGACTTATTGGTGGAATCGTTAAACAACCAAAAGTAATCTCCTGCCCATGGAGCTTCTAACTTCACTTGTTGTCCTGAATTTACTGGAATTACAGTAGTATCATTCACTCCTTTAAACATCGTAAAACGATCTCCTACCACTCCATCTTCGCGAACCCATGACGCATCCAATCTATTATTTATCACTTCAAGAATCATAGATCCTGCTAAATTAGTTTTAGAAGTGACCATTGCTGGAAATGGAAAATCTACTTGTCCAGAACCACGTTGTCCCGATGTTCCTAAGGTGACATATACTGTTCCTTTTGCGGTTGAGTTATCCGCTTTAACATAAGGGCAAGAATTGGGAGAGCCATCGTATTTACCTTTTGATGTACTTACTCTGTGTTTCCATGCTTTATAATCGGCTGCTGTGCCTGTAAGTCCATTTAATAAATAACTTCGTTCATAAGCAAAACTTCCTCCGCCAATAACCATATCAACACTATTGCGCTCTAAAATTGGAAGGATCGATGCTCGCAATTGCATCATCAATGTATCCGTATCGCCGTCAATACTTCCCTTAGAATAAAAAGGCATTCCTATACTTACTACTTTCCATTTTAAGTTAGTAGTAGCTAAATCACTTTTCAGCCAAATCGCTTGTGTAGATGTTGTATCCACTAGCTTTTTGTTAGACTCTATTCCAAAAGCATCTAATACAATAAAATGAACGTCTCCATGATCAAATGAGTAATATTCCTTTCGATTACTATGTGTTCCCGAGATGACATCTTGTTGGACATAAAAAATGTCATTATAAGCAATGGCATGATCTGATTGCTTTAATAAATCACTGCTGTAATCTAATAATCCAGGAGTTGGAAAGATGCAAACTTTCTTTAGCCAATCAGAAAAAACAGAAAAGAATTTTGATTGATACTGCAAATCCGTTCCACTAGTATATCCTAAGTTACCGGCATTGATCCACACATCGGGAACTTTACCTCCCAAAATTGATTTTGCACTGGAATAAACTTTACCCACCACCGTTTTTCCGGTTCCTAGCTCTCCAGTAATCCAAGCAAGTGTAGACACATCACTCCCCATTGAAGGTGTTGTTACAAAATTATTATTTGAATCCCTTTGCAACAGTTTGTTAGCTGAACCTATCGAATAAAAATATTTCTTTCCTGGAATTAGTCCTGTCAATGACAATTTATGATCTGTTAAACAATCATTGTCGACTAACAAATCAGGTAACACCTGCCAATTTGTGCTGTAGCGAATCAAACTCGTTGCAGGAATATTTGTTCTCCAGCAGATAGTGCAAGATGCAGGAGAAATTTGCTGAATATAGGGTCCACGAACAATTTCCAGTGTGCTGGTAAATGGTGATTCATTCGCCCAAGAAGAGAGCGTCCCTTCAATGGTTCCGTTTCTATTATTACCAGAACTATCTTGAACTATTATTCCATTTCCATCGTTCATTGGCCACCTAGCTATCAGTGCTGCATTTTGAATTCCCCGGGTAAACAGATTTGCCTTCAGTAAAGTTGAAGATAATGCAGAACTCCACAATTTCACCTCACTTATTTGTCCAACAAATGAGCCAGAAGAAGCGTGATTAGAATTTTTGGCAGAACCAATACAAAGCTTTTGCAAACCTAATGTCTGAGGAATTGTAGTTACTATAATTTGCGACTCCAATTTTCCGTTCAAGTACAAACTAAAGTTCGTTCCATCCAATGTAACTGCGGCGTGATACCAAACATCATTTGCAATTCGGGTTACACCGACCAATGGATTATTTTTTCCTGGAATTGGAGCTGAATTACCTGCTTCAAAATCGGCGCATAACACTTCCTTATTCACTTCGATTCCTAGAAAATAATTAATATCCTTCAGTGCACCATCTCCTTCTGCACGTCCGCGGGTAACTAAAGGATACGCTGAAATCGATCCAGTACTTGTGGGAATGCCAATTCCAGTTCGTTTAAACCAACATTCAATGGTAAACTGATTGAGTTGAAATGAAGAATGGAGAGGAACCACCACGCAGGTTTTGGAACCACCAAGTTGTACTGAATTTTGGGCAAAAGAATATTCGCTGATGAATACAAAAATCAACAGTAAAAAGAAATACAACTTGGCTAACTTTAATTTCATCTTTTCCAAGGGTAAATACAATTTTGATAGTACACAATTATATGAAAAATTGTTCAATATTCCCAATAATTTATCCAAATAGTATTTCCAACTTAAAAATTAAAATTAAATTAATGGATATCTAACAAAATAATTAACCATAAAAAAATCCTCTTTGCTTTCTGTTGATCTCCTTAATAAACGGAGTCTTCAAACTGCAAAGAGGATTTAGTGTAACTCTTTTTTACTCGTAAGAATTATTTAACAATAAGTCTTGAAGTTAATACAGATCCATTCACATTTACTTTTACTAAATACATTCCAGCATTTAATCCATTCAAAGGAATATTGAACACATTCTTTCCTGTTGATCCGTTGAATTGCTGAGAATACACTGACTTACCCAACATATCGAACATATCAATTACATACTTAGAAGAATTCTTTAAATTCACTTCCAATTGTGTTGATTGACTTGCTGGGTTTGGATATACAGACATTGAAAATGCATCTGCCACTAATTCCTTAACAGTTGTTGTAATTCCATAAGCACCACGATTAACATTCAACACGGTATTCAAATCTGCGTCTTGCAACATTCCAATTACACGCATATTATTTTCATTCCAGGTTACAGGAATTGTAGTAGAGAATGTGTAAGAATACGTAGTACCATTGATTACAGTAGATGGAACAGATCCAATTTGACCTTCGAATCCACCCATAATATTTCTGCCTACAAATTGATAAACCATGCTTGAAAAAGGAACTGGATTAGGATCAGTTTGCCAATTATGACCTGCTCCTACTAATGGTAAATTCTGTGATGTTGAACTATAATAATTGACTTGATTATAAGCTCCAGTAGTACCTACCACATCATCTTCTACTAATACTGCATTCAATCTAAAATTACCAGTTAATTCCGCTGCGAAAGTTGCCGAAACGACAACATCTACTTGACGAGAAACTGTATTGAAATAAGCACTTACTCCAACATCGGCAGGAGATACATCATTAATTCTATTCAAATAACTAATTCCAAAATCTGTTGGATCCACATCGATATCCTTTCTATCAACAGCGCCACTAGGATATCCAGAAATCAATGTTCCCAACCCTAGATCATAAACTGCATCCGCCATAGGATCGGCATTATGCACAGCTACAATAATGGCAGAACCTGCATAAACCGTATCAAACTGTTCAGTATAAACTGCGCCACGAGGGCACCATCCACACCATGTACCAGTACCTTCTTCCATCAACACTCTTTTCGTTGGCTGAAAAGAAAGACCTGTTACAACTGCATTCAATGTATCATCAGCATGAAATGCATCACCAGTAACATCAACCCAAACTTTTAATGGATAAGCAGCAGCAGTCGATACACTTAATGGAGTACTATGAATAAAAGAATAAGTAGTATTAGAAAGAATATTCAGGCTAGAAAGAGAATAAGTATACACTGTACCGTTAGATTCATACTTAATATCCATGTTTGTAATTGCGTTTGCTCCTAAATTCTGAACAACACCTTCTACAAATACAGAGCCTGGTGCAATTAGATATTTATCTACAGTCAGCGACTTTAATTTAGCTTGATCTGCCGCTTGTGAACCAAAGATATACTCATAATAAGTATTATCCGCTGGTGTTGCGTCAGCTGCAGCTACAGTTGAAAGAGATGGAGATCCGGTTATCGGGAAAGCGGTGGTTGAATTTAATTGAATTCCAGCAGAAACATTATATGCTAAATTATGTCTTTGATCAACAATATATACATTATTCGATGTTTCTTCAAGAACAATTGACCAATAGGTATAAACGCTTGCATTCGAAGTTGAATAAGAAGAAAACATTACCCAATACTGACGATTAGGGGCCGTTCCAAACGTTTTTGCAACAACATTATCATTTGTTCCCGTTCCTCGTATTCCTAATATGCAAACTGAATTATCAGGTACCGTTGCATTAGGCAACGCAAAAGTTGAATATGCAGGTACTGCTACAGCTGATGTAGTAAATGTTAAAACACCACTCGTAGAAACCTTATATTGAGTAACTGCACTTCCATTGAAATTAAATGCAAATGGAATGGATGTAGCAACCGACCAAGAAGGAGTTGCTGATGGAGCCTTTACAATTGTCCAAGAAGCATCTAAACCACCACCAACAGGATACTCACTGTCATTGTTTAGACCACCAGGATTCGTTCCTGCATTTTGATAAGGAACATAATAATACTGTGCACTAGCAACAGTTGATAATAATATAAACGTTGCAATTAAGTTGTAAAACTTCTTCATTTGATATTGTTTTAGTATTTAGATTGAATGATCAAAGATAAAAAATCTAATGATTTCTACTCATTAAAAAACATGTACTATCTAAATATCTTGCAACTAACAATCAATGCATTACAATCTAAAAGCTGGAATTTAACAGAATACATTCAAACTGTAGATTCCATGTGTTCATGTGCTGGAACCATAAATTCTGTCAAAAAATCAACATCGCACCTTTTTCCCTAAAATAAATACATACCCTCAACTAGAATTTTGATATAATTATCTTTGAAGCAAATTAATGATTCTTCATGAAAAAGACTTACCCCTTACTCTTTGTACTTCTCTGTTTATTTTACACACGACTTTCTGCACAAAGTTCAACAGATATATTTCAATCGATAAAAAAATTGGAAGTAACTACCACTGTCCTTTACATTGCTGCACATCCTGACGATGAAAATACTCGCCTGATCACATGGATGTCCAAGGAAAAACTATTCCGAACCGCTTATATTTCCTTAACTCGTGGTGATGGAGGACAAAATTTAATAGGATCTGAATTAAGTGAAAACTTAGGGCTCATTCGAACAAGAGAATTAATGGCAGCAAGAGCCATTGATGGAGGAGAACAATTTTTTACGCGCGCCAATGATTTTGGTTATTCGAAAACTTCAGATGAAACATTAGATTTTTGGGAAAAGGAAAAAGTGTTAGAAGACATGGTATATGTGATTCGAAAAATTAAACCTGATGTTATGATTTGTCGCTTCCCACCCGACAGCAGAGCGGGACATGGTCATCATAGCTCAAGTGCCATCTTAGCAAAAGAAGCATTTGATGCGGCTTCAGATGCAACGAAATTCCCCTATCAAGTAGAAGAATTTGGAACTTGGCAAGTAAAAAGAATCTATTGGAACACCTTTCGTTTTGGCTCCAACAATACGACTACGGAGCAACAACTAAAAATAGATGCAGGAGGATATAATATTCTTGATGGAAAAAGCAATGGTGAAATAGCTGCAGAAAGTAGATCGCAACATAAGAGTCAAGGCTTTGGTGTACCAAGTCAACGAGGCACACAACTTGAATATTTTAATCCGGTTGCAGGAGACACTTTGGTTTCCGATCCATTTGCAAACATTCCTACCTTGTGGGAGCAGTCTCCTTCCGGAAAAGCAATTTCGATATTATTACAAAAAATAATTAAAGAATACAATTTTCAAAATCCATCTGCTTCTATTGATCATCTACTAACGGCTCGTTCGCTTATTCGCAAAATACCATCTAGCACCATACAAATTCAAAAACTAAAAGAAATTGAAAAAATAATTAAAGATGCTATTGGATTATGGACCTCTGCCTATTCCTACAGAGAAAGATATGCTGAACAAGATACCATTCACATTACATTACAATCCATCCTTAGAAATTATCCGGAAGCAACTTTGAAAGTTAACAATGTGATTTATTCTGACTCATCCAATTCTATTTCACTCACAAAACAAATTTTCCAATCTAGAAAAATGGTTCTTGCTGGAAGTGCAACCAACTCCCAGCCCTATTGGTTAAAAGAAAATCATCCCATAGGAGTGTTTACTATTCAAGATAAAAATGAAATTGGTAAGCCCTGGAATGATTATCCAATGTATGTTTCAGCCGAACTATATATTAAAAACGACACACTACTCATTCAGATACCTGTCGCTTACAAGGAGACCGATCCTGTGCGCGGAGAACTAATTCATCCTTTAATAATTTCCCCATTATTAACAGGAAATATTTCTGAAAACACTTCTATCTTTACAAATGAACAACTTAAATCATACGAACTTAATCTGCAATACTGGGGAGCCATTGATACGAGTATTACGATTCAATCCCAAATATCGAACGATGATTGGAAGTCAAGTTTTAAAGATACCACGATACGTTTTAAAGCGAATTCAACTCCTATCACAATTCGATTTTCAATTCAACCGAATGGCGCAAATTCCAAGAATGGCTCTACTGCATTTAGTTTCAAAACAGGTAATGAAAAATCAAGTGTTTTACTAGGAAATACATCCATTAATTACAACCATATTCCAAGAATAACTTGGTTTCCGAAGTTACAAATCGATCTTCAGAAAGTAGAAATAAAAATTGGCAGTAAGAACATTCTCTACATCAAAGGTGCTGGTGATGATGTAGCATCTTCCTTGCGAAAGATTGGATATGTAGTTGAAGAAGTAAATGCAATTGAACTTCATGGTATGGAGCTTAAAAATTACGATGCCATCATCACTGGTATCAGAGCTTATAATACGGATGATGAACTGGCAAATTTGTATCAGCCATTGTTTAAATACATGGAAGAAGGTGGAACTTTTATTGTTCAGTATAACACCAATTCTAATTTACATCCATCTACCTTTAAAACTCCATTTCCATTTTCCATCAGTAGAAATCGTGTTACTGACGAGATGGCTAGAGTAACTTTCACACAACCTAATGATCCCATTTTTAATTCGCCGAATAAATTATCGGAGAAAGATTTTGATGGATGGGTGCAAGAACGAGGACTTTACTTCGCCAATAAAATTGACAGCAATTACACCAACTTGATTTTAATGAATGACAAAGATGATCAACCGCAAGAAGGAAGTTTAATTCGTTGCCAATATGGAAAAGGAAAATACATTTACACTGGACTTTCTTTTTTCCGTCAACTTCCAGCTGGTGTTACAGGTGCTTATAAATTATTTGCGAATATGATAGGTCAGAAAAAATAATGAGCGAATCGAACACACAACATTTTTGGAGAAAGAAATATGGAGCCTTGCTTCTATTCCTAGTCTTGCAAATAATTTTCTACACTTATTTTAGTCAATTTTTCCAATGAGTACAATTGATTGGATCGTATTATGCTTAACGATGTTCACGATCATCGTCTATGGTATGTTAAAAAGCAGAGGGCAAAAAGACCTTGACAGTTATTTTTTAAATAACAGATCCATGCCTTGGTACATGATCTTATTTTCAATCATGGCCACCCAAGCAAGCGCTATTACATTTCTCTCTGCTCCTGGTCAAGCTTACACCGATGGAATGCGATTTGTGCAATACTATTTTGGGCTTCCTCTTGCGATGATATTCATTTGTGTATTTCTACTTCCTGTTTATCAAAAATTAAATATTTATACAGCTTATGAATATTTAGAAAAACGATTCGATAGAAAAACAAGATTGCTCACCAGCTTTTTATTCCTCCTACAGCGCGGACTCAGCACAGGAATCAGTATTTATGCACCGTCCATTATTCTTTCCTCTTTAATGGGATGGAATATTTATCTTACTAATGTTATCATGGGAGGTTTTTTGATCATCTATACAGTAAGCGGCGGTGTAAAAGCCATTTCTTATACGCAAACACAGCAACTCATCATCATTTTTATTGCCATGTTTATTGCTGGCTACATGCTTATCCATTTACTTCCCGACTCCATGAATTTTATGGACTCATTAAGCATTGCAGGAGCTTCACAAAAACTAAATGTGATTACCACAGGTTTTACAGAAAAAGGTTTTGACTGGAAAGACAAATACAATTTATTCAGTGGAATCATAGGCGGATTTTTTCTTGCACTCTCCTATTTTGGCACTGATCAATCACAAGTAGGACGATACTTAACGGCGAAAAATTTAAGTGAGAGCAGAAGAGGATTATTAATGAATGGTTTTGTAAAAATTCCGATGCAATTTTTAATTTTACTTGTAGGAGCCATGGTTTTTACTTTTTATACGATGTATGAGGGTCCGATCAACTACAACAGCAAACAGCTCGAACAAGCTCGAAGTGGGATTGCCGGGAAGGAAATAATAAATCTCGAATCACAATATTCAGCAGTTAGAAAACAAAATGAACTATCAGCCACTCACTACTTAGATGCCAAGAAAAGACACGATTCGGAAGCAGAACTAAAATTCAAAAACGAACTTACTCAACATAACCAAGAGCTTCTTTCCCTTCGAAAGTCAGCAGCGGAACAAATAAAAAAATCGGACCCTCTTGCAGACACAAACGATACCAATTACATTTTCCTTCATTTTGTTGTCCATCATTTGCCAAAAGGATTGGTAGGATTACTCATTGCCATCATATTTTTAGCTGCTTGGGGCTCAATAGCCGCTGCTTTAAATTCACTTGCCTCGACCTGTGTAGTGGATTGGCATCATCAAATTCGACC
>JANOPQ010000085.1:0-4336 GCA_031421935.1 Bacteroidota bacterium
ATCAACCAAATTTATGGCAGGCGGGCTCTTTCTAGGGGGTGAATTTCTGTAGAGACGCCATTAATGGCGTCTCTACAATTTGGTCGCGATGCTTCGCGACTTCCTATTAAACTATCCGCGAACAGTTATTAAACCTTTAGCTTAGCCTGACGCCTATGCGATAGCTATCGGGAAGAAGGTGGGCGTATTTGCTACTGAAAGAATTTTTTTGATGTAAGTGGACTCAAGAAAGCCTGATTATTTATTTTCTTGTTTGAATGAATCTCAATGCATTATTGTTTTAAAAACTTTCTCGTTACTACCTCACCTTTGTCTCTAATTGAAATTAAATAAATTCCTGATGGAAGATTTCCAACATATAATTTTTGATTCAAGTTTTTATTTAGCTGAGCCGTGCTTACTCTTTGTCCCATTAAATTGATGATTTGAATTTCACTAATCGAAATATCATGATTAAGCCACTCTAATGAAATTTCTTCTGTTGCTGGATTTGGATATAGTTTTAATTCGCTTGAAATATTTCCTTCTTCTTCTAAAGAAGTTGAAATTGCTTGTGCAACATATACCGCACCTCCATAGGTTCCTGCGAAAATTAGATTTCCAATGGAAGCTAAACAAAATACATCTGGATTGGTTAAGCCATTATTAATAACGGCATATGGAAATTGTTGACCAAGTGGAGCGGTTGAAACGCCATTGTAAAAAGTTCCATGATATGCATCATTTCCTGAAATGCCAATGCAATATACATTGGATGCAGTACTTGCTCCATTCCATGAGATTCCATTGTCAGAGGAGAAATCAACCCCACCAGCATGAATATATATATAATTCCCGGAACTTACAATTTGATCAATATCTGCAGTGGCACTGATTCCAGAATCCAAATTAGCCCAGGTGCTGCCGCCATTAGTTGATTTAAATAATCCACTGGAGGTGCCAGCATATACGTCATTCCCATTCACACAAATTGCAGTTACATTTTTAGTGGAAATACCGGTATTTGAGGCACTCCATGAAACACCTCCATTGACCGATTTATAGATTCCTTTATTGTATGTGCCAGCATAGATAGTAGATCCATTAATGGCAATTTTGGTAAGTGATACAGTTGTGAGACCATTTGTCGTCAGTGACCAATTAGCACCCCCGTTTAAGGATATATAAATTCCTGAACCACCGGATGCTGCAACATAAATTTTATTTCCATCGACAGCGAAACCGTATATAAATGAGTTGTATGGCCATCCAGGGTTAATTTCTGTCCATGTATTTCCGTTGTCAGGAGATTTAAAGATTCTTTGATTACTTACAAGCGCATATAAATTGGTTCCTGATGTAGTCATGTCCCATACTTCGGAAGCGGTTAGGCCATTATTAGCCTCAGCCCATGTTGCACCATTATTGATGGTCCTGATTACACCATTCCTATAAGTTCCACTTAAAACACTAGAGCCATTAGTGGTGAAAAGAGTTGTCAAGTCTGGTGGGTAAATACCCAAGGTAGACCAAGTAATTCCACTGTCTAAAGATAAAAAAACCTCTTTGGTTGAATCTACAGAAACTAAATAAGATCCATTTACGTCAATGGATCTTACCACGTTTGAAGAAATTCCATTTGAAACGGCAGCCCAAGAATTTCCATTGTTAGTAGAATAAAACAAACCTGCCCCTGTACTAACATAAATTCTATTGCCACAAACTCTAATGTAGTTTGTATTCAAGTTTGAAAGACCATTGTTAACCGCGGCCCATGCCGTGTCATTTAAACCAAGTCGATATACTCCCATTCCCGTTACCGAAGCAAAAATAAAGGTGTCTTTTACTGCTGGATAGAATAAATTATTACTGGTAAACTGATAATTAATTTTTTTCCACGTTACACCGTAGTCTTTCGATAATCTTACTGAATCATTATCTGTTATTAAAACTATAAGGGAGTCGTTTGCCGAAATCGAACTTAAATTAGAATAGCTAGAGCCAATCCCTAATGGAGTCCAAGTATTCCCACTATCTATAGAAAGCGAAAGAGGTCTGTATTGTAGTCCTACATAAATTCTTCCTTTATCAATACAAAAACCCGTCGTAAACAAATTGGGCAACCCGTTGCTTTGATTTGTCCACGAGTTTCCATTGTCTATTGAACGAAATACTCCCGCACCCCAAGCTGCAGAATATAATATGTTACTATCAGCTTTAACGCTACTAATCCTGCCTGCTTCTGGACCATTTGTTAGCGACCATTGTGTTTGAGAAAATGAAACTGAAAATGAAAAAGTAAAAATTAGTAGGTGTATAATTTTTTTCATAAACTTAAATTTAGAAATGTTGTATTCAAAGGTAAATACTTTTGTTATTTAAACGAATACTAAATTTATTATTTACAAGTGTGATCTTAAATCATGGGTGAGTAAGTCAAAAATATGGGTAGTCAACCATCCACTTCTTCATCGCGAAATGATGCAACAACAAATTCACCTCCCGATAGCTATCGAGCTCACCAATTTCACTTATCAAAGCGTCGCTACAGCCAATTCTCCAACTCACCAATTTGCCAATTTGCCAATTTGCAATTGAGCAATTCGATTTTTCGGATTGCTCAATTGCAAAATTCCCTATTTTCGCACCATGCTTCGTCCAATCCGTGTTCTAATTGCTAAGGTAGGTCTCGATGGCCACGACCGTGGTGCTAAAGTGATTGCTTCTTTCCTTCGCGATGCAGGTATGGAGGTGATCTACACGGGCTTACGGCAAACGCCCGAAATGGTGGTGAATGCCGCTATTCAGGAAGATGTGGATGCAATCGGTGTTAGTATTTTGAGTGGTGCACACATGACCGTCTTCCCGCGAATTCTCACTTTGTTAAAAGAGCAACAAATAAATGATGTCCTCCTCACCGGTGGTGGAATTATTCCAGAAGTGGATATGAAGAAGCTGGAAGAGATGGGTTGCGGAAAACTTTTTGCCCCAGGAACAGAAACAACAACAATCATTAATTACATGACCGAAGAAGTAAAAAGATTGAAGAAAATTTAATCTGTTTTTTATTTCTCTTAAGAAGGGTCATCAATAAAAAAATAAAATTATGTCATACACGAATATTCTTTACTCGGTTGAAAATTCAATTTGTACGATTACCATCAACCGTCCCGATAAATTAAATGCGCTGAATAAGGAAACGATTGCAGAAGTAGGTGTCGCTTTTGCATCCGCACAAAAAGACGATCAAGTGCGCGGAATTATTCTTACCGGAGCCGGAACAAAAGCATTTATCGCCGGTGCCGATATCAGCGAGTTCTCTTCTTTTAATTTGGAACAAGGCATGGCGTTGAGTAAACATGGTCACGATGTTTTTGATAGCGTGGAGAATTGTTCGAAGCCTGTCATCGCTGCTGTAAATGGATTTGCCCTCGGTGGAGGATGTGAATTAGCCATGGCTTGTCACATGCGTGTAGCAGCCGAAAATGCGAAGTTCGGACAGCCCGAAGTGAAGCTCGGATTGATTCCAGGATATGGTGGAACACAACGCCTCCCTCAACTCATCGGAAAAGCAAAAGCCATGGAATTATTGATGACGGCTGATATTTTGGATGCACAGGAAGCACATCGACTCGGACTTGCGAATTACGTGGTTCCGGCCGATCAACTTATTGAAAAATGTAAAGAGATTTTAAATAAAATTTTAGCACAAGCTCCCTTAGCTGTTGCCGAAATTGTTCGATCAGTGAATGCACATTATTCAAAAACTGAGAATGGTTATGAAGTAGAGATCGCGCGCTTCGGTGCTTGTTTCACGACCGAAGATTTTAAGGAAGGTACCGACGCATTTATGAATAAACGTAAGGCAGCATTCACGGGAAAGTAGTTTTTTGATGAGTTCTATTTTAAGTATACGCCTCACCGTTAGTGGAAAAGTGCAAGGTGTTTTTTATCGTCAGTCTGCTTGTGAAGTGGCAAATAAATTAGGGCTTTCTGGTTTTGTACAAAATCTGCCCAACGGCGATGTTCTCATTGAAGTGCATGGAGAAGCAACAAAAGTGGAGGAGTTATTCGAATGGTCATTAAAAGGGCCTATGTTGGCGCAAGTGAAATCAGTACATCGAGAAGAAATTCCATTCCAACCAATGGATGGAAATTTTATAATTAGACTCTACTGAATAAGTAATAAGAATTTGATTTATTATAACTTAGTTTTACTTTCATGGACGCGCGTGCAATCAAAATATTCGAGTTTAAAATAATTCTGTGCACCATAATTAATGTATTGCAAGGATATTATTGAAATTAATCCATTAAGTTTTTTATCGCGTCGTCGTAGAGGCAGGTCATACCTGCC
>JANOPQ010000086.1:0-11755 GCA_031421935.1 Bacteroidota bacterium
GATTAGCCATTGCTGGAATCATCAAAGGGTACAAATGTATTTTTACGACTACCGACAAACAATCGAAAGAAAAAGTTGACGCACTGAGAGCTTACGGTGCAGAAGTAATTGTTTGTCCAACGAATGTTGAACCTGAAGATCCTCGTTCCTATTATTCCGTTGCGGCACGATTAAAAAATGAAGTACCTAACTCCTATCATACGAATCAATACGATAATCTTTCCAATCGCAAAGCGCATTATGAGCAAACGGGTCCAGAAATTTGGGATCAGACGGATGGAAAAATCACGCATCTTGTTGTAGGTGCTGGTACTGGTGGAACCGTTACTGGAACAGGAATGTATCTAAAAGAGAAAAATCCAAATATTAAAATTTGGGCAATTGACACTTATGGTTCTGCTTTGAAAAAATACCATGAAACAGGTGTCATTGAAAACTCAGAAATCTATCCTTATGTAACGGAAGGTATCGGAGAAGATTTTATTCCCGAAAATTACGATTTCAAAGTTATTGATCACTTCGAAAAAGTTACGGATAAAGATGCTGCCATCTACACACGTGAAATATGTAGAAAAGAAGGCATTTGGGTGGGAAATTCAGCTGGCTCAGCTGTAGCGGGAATCATCCAGTTGAAAGATCAATTAAAAGCAGACGACGTAGTAGTTGTAATTTTTCATGATCATGGCTCACGTTATATTGGAAAAATGTTCAACGATGAATGGATGCGCAAGATGGGATACCTTGACAAAACCGGAATGACAGCACAGGACATTGTCTCTTCCAGAAAAAATGTAGAGATGACTACGATCGATAAAAATGAAACCGTGAGTAATGCATTAAAGCTGATGATGGAAAATCATTATAGTCAACTTCCAGTTACATCGGATGGAAGAATTGTAGGATCCATTTTTGAAAACAAAGTGATGAACTTGCTATTACAATCACCTGATAAAAAAGATGTTCGTATTGAAGAAATCATGAGTGCAGCACTTCCCTTTGTTGATATCACTACTCCGATCGAAACCATTTCTAAAATGGTATGTGGAGATTATGAAGCCATCTTAGCAAAAGATTTCAAGCGCGACATGAACTACATCATTACGCGATCGGATATTGCAGAATTGATGGTGAAGTAATCTTCACTGCATAAATAATTTTCTTTTTTGACCAATTAACACATTCGACATTGACAGACGACCACGCCATTCAATCCTTTGATATGCTTGGCAATCTCATTCAATTACGAAAACCAGCGCAACGCATTGTATCGCTAGTTCCGTCGCAAACTGAATTGCTTTTTGATTTAGAGTTAAATAAAGAAGTAGTTGGCATTACTAAATTTTGCATACACCCTCCTTCATGGCTTCAAGAAAAAAAGCTCGTTGGGGGTACAAAAAATATTCACCTGAATGTAATTCGCGAACTACAACCTGATTTAATCATTGCAAACAAAGAAGAAAATGTTGAAGAAGCTATTCTCGAATTACAAAAGGAATTTCCCGTTTGGATTAGTGATGTGAATACCATTCCAGAAGCTTGCTATATGATTGGTGAAATAGGAAAGTTGTGTGATCGATCTATCGCAGCTCATCAGTTCATCTCTGAAATCAATCAAAACTTTGAATCATTAAAGACAGCGGCCGCACTTTCAGGTCAAAAGGCAATTTACTATATCTGGAAAAATCCGTGGCTTACAGCAGGACACGATACATTTATTCATTCCATGATGGAAGCTTGCGGGCTTCAAAATGAATCTAAAGAAATGAGATACCCGGAAGTTTCTCCTGCTTCACTGAAAAAACTAGATGTCGACTATATTTTTCTATCCTCTGAACCTTACCCATTTAAAGAGGAAGACAAAGAATATTTATCCCAATTCATCGACAAAGACAAGATTATTTTTGTGGATGGCACCTATTTTAGCTGGTACGGCACAAGACTCATCAAGGCTCCTTCTTACTTTAAAAAGCTCATTTTCCCTTGAAATTTTATACAAACATTCGTTTCATGTATTTTTGTGCTGTGATCAAAAAGCATACTTCGCCATTGTTCCTCTTTTTAATGATGTATTTCTGCTTGGTGCTAAGTCCTACGTATGCACAAAAAGTAGGCTTAGTCTTCAGTGGTGGTGGCGTTAGAGGCATGGCGCATTTAGGCGTGTTGAAAGCATTAGAAGAAGAAAAGATTCCCATCGATTACATTACGGGTACCTCGGCTGGTGCATTAGTTGGAAGCTTGTACGCCATCGGAATGACTCCACAACAAATTGAACGTATTTTAATCAGCAGCGATTTTATAAAGTGGGCCGGCGGAATCTATGACGAAGAAAACACATACTATTTCTTGAAAAATCCGAATGATGCATCGTGGGCATCGATCAAGTTGATGATTGACTCTGTTTTAAAAACACAACTTCCAAGTAATATTGTTAATCCTGCAGGAATTGATTTTAGTTTGATGGAAACTATGGCAGCACCGGCGGCATTGGCACATTATGATTTCGATAGTTTACTAATTCCATTCCGTTGTGTTGCTGCTGACATCACGGCAAAAAAAGCGGTGACGTTTAGAAATGGAGACCTCGCTCTCGCAGTAAGAGCAAGTATGGCATTCCCTTTTTATTTCTCACCGATACTTCAGGGTAAAAACATCCTTTATGATGGCGGGATTTATAATAATTTTCCGACCGACATCATGCTAAATGATTTTCAACCTGATATTATTTTAGGTGTTAGCGTTGCAGGACTTCCCGAATTTCCATCCGAAGGAAATTTTTTAAGTCAATTAAAAACAATGATTGCACAACATACCGCCTACACAGTACCTCGAGAAATCGACCTTTTAATAGAACCACAACTAGGCGATATTGGAACGTTTGAATTTAATAGTGTTCGACTTGCCATCGACAGCGGTTATGCAGCTACTAAACGAATGATTCCAAAAATAAAAGCTTCCATTTCTCGCACGCTAGATGTTGACAGCTTAAATGTGCGTAGAAATTATTTCCAGAATAGTATGTTTCAAATAAGCATTGACAACATTTATGTAGAAGGTGTAACTCAGGATCAAAGTAATTACATCCGCACTGTTTTAAATCCAAAAAATGAATGTTTAAGCATCAATCAGATTCGTAAAAACTGGTTTCAATTGGTTGCCGATGAAAATATAAGTTATTTATTTCCACGTTTAATCTTTAATCCTTCGAGTGGTAATTATGATTTACATCTTGATGTAAGAAAAAGCAGAGGAATAAAACTAGATTTTGGCGGATTAGTTTCTTCAAAACCAATCAATACTGGATTTGTAAGTGCGCAAAGAACTTTTTGGGGATTGCAAAGTGTTAAAATACTTGGAAATTTCTACTTTGGCAAATTATATAATTCAGCACATTTCAATATGCGATTCTATGTTCCAGGTAGCTTTCCTTTCTACTTAGAACCTTCGGTAACGGTTAGTCAATTTGATTATTACAAGAGCAGCACGGCTTTCTTTGCTGATGTGAAACCATCTTTTCTGGTTCAATATGAAAGAAACTATAGTTTAAACCTAGGCATACCCGTAAAAAACAAAGGAAAAGTAATTGGTGGATTTAACCTATACCGAAATAACGATCGATATTATTTGACCAGACAATTTAGTGAAAATGACACTGCTGATCAAACTTCGCTAGAGGGATTAAGTGCTTACTTATTATTTGAAAGAAATTCTTTGAATAGAAAATTTTATGCGGATGAAGGAACCTTTTTTGAATTTAGAGCTCGTTACACTTCAGCCGAAGAATATACACGGCCAGGCAACACTAAAATTTTAGCAGACACCATTATAGATAACCACCAATGGTTTCAACTTTTAATGAAGTATGAAAATTATTTTAAAACAGTGCGGTGGTACACAGCAGGTATTTATATGGAGATGAATTTTAGTGGCATGCCCTTTCTCTCCAATTATGTTAGTACGAAATCACAGATGCCAGCATTTCAACCCATCCCCGAAATGCAAACCATATTTCTAGAAACCTATCGCGCGAACAACTATGTGGGAGTTGGATTGAGAAATATATTTAATATTACTAAAGACTTTGATGTTCGACTAGAAGGCTATTTCTATCAACCTTTTCAAGAAGTATTACAAAATACCAAATACAAAGCCACCTATGGTGATGCTTTCAACAAAAGATACCTCATCGGAACATTAAATGCAGTTTATCAAAGTCCGATAGGACCAATAAGTCTAGCGTTGAATTATATTGAAGAAAGAGAAAAGCCTCTTTCCGTTCTTTTTCACATCGGTTATTTCCTATTCAATAAAAAATCCATTCAATAATTATCCTTCTTTACTTTTTTCTTTGTTTCTAAAATAGATTACAATTGGCACACCACTTAATGGGAAATTTTCACGCATTTTGTTTTCGATGTAACGCTTGTACGACGTTCCAATGTATTGCGGCAAGTTTGAAAAGAACGCAAACGTTGGCGAAATCCCTGGTAGCTGAGTGATGTATTTTATACTGATACTTTTTCCTTTTACTGCAGGAGGTGGATAATGATCCACAAAAGGCAACATGATCTTATTCAATTTAGAAGTTGAAATTTTTGCCGTTTTATTTTTATAAACTTCCAAAGCAATTTCTAAAGCTTTGTGTAATCTTTGCTTTGTTGTTGCAGAAGTGAACACGATGGGCACATCGGTAAATGGAGAAATGCGTGCACGTATCGCTTCTTCTACCTTCTTCGTCGTTAAGGTATCTTTCTCCACCAAATCCCATTTATTCACAAGTATCACTACACCTTTTCTATTTCTTTCACAGAGAGAAAAAATATTTAAATCCTGGGCCGTGATCCCTTGTGTTGCATCAATCATAAACAAACACACATCGGATTCTTCAATGGCGCGTACGGAACGCATCACCGAATAAAACTCAATGTCTTCACGAACATTTTTCTTTCTTCGTAATCCAGCAGTATCAATTAATAAAAAATCAAATCCAAAACTGTTAAAACGTTTATAAATAGTATCACGTGTGGTTCCAGAAATATCAGTTACAATACTTCGCTCTTCTCCAATTAAAGAATTTAATAAAGATGATTTTCCTACGTTAGGCTGTCCAATAATCGCAATACGCGGCAACTCCGGCTCATCTAAATCTTCAGGATAAAAGGCAGCTACCATCTCATCCAAAAGTTCACCAGTTCCACCACCACTCATTGCCGAAAGTCCGAAAGGTTCACCCAATCCTAACGCATGAAATTCATGAACATCATGAATACGCGCAGATGAATCTACTTTATTAGCAACTAAAAATATTTTTTTCTTCGATTTACGCAATAAGTTTCCAACCTCTTTATCCATATCCGTAAGTCCAACGGCAACATCAACAACAAATAAAATAATATTTGCTTCGTCAATTGCCAATTGTACTTGCTTCCGAATTTCTTTTTCGAAAACATCTTCTGATCCGATAATATAACCTCCCGTATCAATCACTGAATACGTGCGACCGATCCACTCTGCTTTTCCATAATGACGATCACGTGTAACACCTGAACTCTCGTCCACAATAGCTTTACGCGACTCCGTCAAACGATTAAATAGCGTTGATTTTCCTACATTGGGGCGACCCACAATGGCAACAATATTAGCCATGGCTATACTTTATTTTTAAACTTTATTCGTACCCGAAACGCTTCAACATTTTATCGTTGTCGCGCCAATCATCCGCTACCTTCACGGTGAATTCGATGTATACTTTTTTACTGATGAATTCTTCAATTAACTTTCTAGAGTCGGTTCCCAATTTTTTCATGGCTGCTCCGCCCTTCCCTAATAAAATTCCTTTTTGTGATTCGCGCGCGCAATAAATGATGACACGTATACGATCAATATCTGGAGTCTCTTTGTATTCTTCCACGAAAACTTCTACAGAGTATGGAATTTCTTTTTGGAACTGTTGTAATATTCTTCCGCGAATAATTTCAGTAACAAAAAATCGCACATTTCGATCGCTGATCTCTTCGTCCTTATCGAAATACGCCGGACCTTCTGGCAACACACTCACAATTTTTTCTTGTAGTAATTCCACTTGAAATTTATGCAATGCTGAAATGGGAAGAACGATGGCAGGATTCAACACTTTCTTCCAATGCTCAACCGCTTCCATCACTTCTTCTTGATTTCCGGTATCGACTTTATTGATTAAAACATACAAAGGAACCAGTAAACCCTGAAGTTTAAACAACAGATCCTCTGAAATAGTACGGTCTTTCAATTCGGTTACATAAAGTACCAAATCTGCATCGGTCAATGTTTCATCCACCGCATGCAGCATCCTTTCGTGTAACTTATAGGCAGGTTTCATAATTCCGGGCGTATCCGAAAAAACGATTTGATAATCGTCTCCATTCAAAATGGCCTTAATACGGTGACGTGTGGTTTGGGCCTTGGGGGTAACCACAGATAAGTCTTGGCCCATCAATGCGTTAAGTAATGTGCTTTTACCTACATTGGGCTTTCCAATAATGTTTACGAAACCTGATTTATGCAACATGGGGGGCAAAGATAAGGAATTGAGGCATGTCGAATAAATAATCATCTGATTATGTTTAATTTAGCGATTCAAATCAACAACCACATGAAAAACAACTTTCTTCTTCCCTTGATAATCACGTTAGTAGTATCAAGTAGCACTGTACAGAGCCAAAATTCTTGGTCTCAAACCTATCCAATTGCGTCATCGCTAGGCGAAGAACTTAACGATATGGCGAGTTTGCCTGGAAATGGATTTATTAGCGTTGGCTCTATCACCACTGATACAATAGGAAATCATGACATTTTACTAATGAGATGTGATCAAAACGGAAACCTAGTTTGGTCAAAACAATTTAATGGTGGAAGTAATGAAGTAGGTGAATCAGTTGCTCTGTATCCAACGGGTGGTTTTGTTTTAGCTTCTACAAGCTCTAATACTTCATCAACCTTTTCGGAAATAATTATTTCCAGAACGGATACCTCAGGCAATATTTTATGGACACAAAAATTCTCAGGAAGTGGAAATGATGTTGTAGAGCAACTGGCAGTATTAAATAATGGGAAAATAATTATTGCAGGCTCCACAAATCTTTGTTCCAATGCATTTACTTGTGGATTCGGAATGCAATTAGATTCCAATGGGTCGATACTTTGGAGCCGATCATTCGAGAAAGAATCGAATAATTTATTTATGGACGTAATTCCAACCTCTGATGGAGGATTCCTATTTTCAGGTGCCACATTCGATATTTTCCAAGGTCAAAATGGCTGGGCAGTAAAGACAGATTCCATGGGAGTACTCTCTTGGTCGAATGCGTTTGATGCGCCTTCTATTGATATTTTTTATAAAGCCACAGAAAATTTGAATCTGCAAAATTATGCCTTTGTTGGTGAAACCACGGTTGATGCTTTCTCTAATTCAGATGCATTATTAGTTGTGAGTGATTATACAGGGGCTTACCTCATTGGTGGTTCTGCAGGTGGTGTTGAGAATGACAGAGCCACAGGAATTCATGCTGGAGCTTTCGGTAATTTTATTATGACTGGACAAACCGATATTGATACTTTGTTCCAAACCTATGCGCAAGGACTTTCTTTAGAAGTAGATATTGCTACCGGCAACATCAACAATGCAGTGACCATTGGTGATCGCGTATCAAATACATTTATAAAAAGTTCGGCGGTTGACAATCAAGGAATGATTTTACTTGGTGGATTTGGTAATCAATTTAGCGGAAACAAGAATCAAATTTTTGCCATTCAAAAAAATAGTATTCCCAATACAGTTTGTTTTGAAAATGGAATAACGCAACTTACGAATATACTTGCCTACACTGATAATTTCTTAGCAGACACTGCAAGCATTGTTTTCAGTTCGATCGGTTTGGGATTGAATATCATTCCCGTTGCACAAATTGACTCCTTCGTTTGCGGAACTACCTCCTTAAATGAAAATTCGAATCAGTCAATTGTCACATTATTTCCAAATCCATCGAATGGGAAATTCCAACTCAGTGGACTTAGCGGAAATAATGTTTTAGTCAATGTGTATGACAATATGGGAAGAATGGTATGTTCGAAAAACAACATCACATCCGATACAATCATTGACTTAACAAATCAATCTTCTGGAATTTATTTAATTCAACTAACAGGAACCAATTTCAATCAAGCTATTCGATATACGTTAATCAACGATTAAAAACTATTCGTTCCCTTTGCGACTTAGCGCCTTTGCGAGAAAATTTAGCGGCAAAATGCTGATGCAAATACTTTGTATCGTTTGTTCTTATCTAAGAAATTTTCCTTCGTTTAAAAGTTAATGCTCGAATGAAAACAAATTGTAGTCAAATTAAAGTTCATAAAATGGCTCGCAAAGGCGCAAAGGGCGCTAAGGCTGCGCTCAGCAAAATTTGCTCGCAGAGGCGCTAAGGCTGCGCTACGAAAAATTTTCTTATGCAAAGCCGATTGTTATTGGGACGCTAAGAAATGTAGAACAACGATTAAAAATAATTCACTAATCCAAAGTGGATTTTTGCGGCTCTAAATTCGATGGGACTATTCTGTTGACTTCCGAGTGCATAGTTGAAAGAAAAGATTCCGAGTTTGGTGTCAAAAGTTATACCGGCACCAAATCCATAAGGCGTATCGCTTACTATAGTTTCTCGTCCTTTATTCTCGAACCATGCTTGATTGAAGAAAAGCAAGAGGTAAGAATTCGTTTCTAAAATAAATCGATATTCTATTTTGCCAACAGTATAGGTGGAGGCTAACAAAGAAGCTTCATCAAATCCACGCAATGTTTTGAGTCCACCGAAACGGTACATTTCATTGCTAAAAATATTTTCACTTTCTAACCATGCACCCATCCCACCAATATTAATTACACTTCGATTAAAAACGGGAATATAAAAATCAAATATTATTTCCGCTTTGTACTGGGTGTTTTTTAAGTTGATACTATCATAAACTACCTTATTAATTTTCGCATTCTTCTTGATCTCTCGCAATCCTGCACCGCCGTTGACATCAACCGAAAATCCTTTTCTTGGATTGAGTCGGTAATCGAGTTGTTGAAATTGGAATCCTAATCCAAAAGTATTGGTCCCCACATCTGCAAAAGGAGGCAAGGTAGTCACATTCTCATAGCCTTTAGTAGATATCAAACTACTCGTTTTTCTTCCGAGAAAAAAGCGAACCGAATTATTTCCACTGAGGAAATATCGAAATCCAATTTGTCGATTTAATTCCAGGAAGATGGAATCTCTTTTAAACAAAGTCAATTCTCCTTCTACACCCACTGGCAATGAAAATAAAAACGGATAAGAAAATTTCACTTTTAAATCTTGAGATCTTGGTAACGGATTGCTCCAATTCAAATCGAACAACTCTGCTCTTCCAAAAGAATTTAATAAACGCAAACGAACATCACCCGTAAGAAAAACTTTTCCAGGATTGGTATTGTCGGGTTGTACTCCGATGACACCATTGAACTGACTAGCTTTCTTTTCTTGCAAATACAAGACAGGACGAGCCCCATCTTTAGTAAATTCTATTTCAAAGGATCTTGCTTCCGATAAAAAAGGAATTTCTTTTAATCGTGTAGAAACTTTTCGCAAGATGGATTCATCGAAAACAGAACCCGGTTGAATTCTTAAATAATTATACAGGTAAGCCGCCGATATTTTTACAGTTCCCTTGATGAGTGCAGTATCTAAGAGAACTAGATTTCCCTTATCAACCACTAAACTCGCTTTCATTTTGCCCTGATCAACTGTTATGCTATCCAACCTTACTAACGCAAAGGGATAGCCGTTATTCGTACTGAAATTCAAAATGCTATTGGTAGTCTTGGCATAAACAGCAGGAGAAAATATCTTATTCGGATACAATCGTCCGCCATTCGATAATAAATAATCATCTTCTTGAGGAGAACGAATTTCTACTATTTTATAGAGCGGACCTACATGCCACCAAGCTACTTTTCCATTCAAATTACTTACACTATCCAACCGCGCTTCTAAATAACCCGACTCTTGAAACCCCATTAAACTTTTTCGCAATTGATTTACGATTGTCAATGAATCCTTACTGTTCTTTGATGATTTGGCATACGTAGAAAATGCTTTCATCAACACATTTTTTTGATCCACTTCCATCGATTGAAAAGACAAAATGGATTGAGCAGATCCATCAGCAAAAAACAAAAGCAAAATGGCAACGATGAAAAAATACTTTTTCAAATTACACATCGGCATAAAAACAGATTGCAACCTCATCGCTATTTCACCGAATTAAGATTCCATTGAATAGGTGATTTGCCCATCGACAACAAATAATCATTCGTCTTCGAAAAGTGTTTGCAGTTTTTAAATCCACCACGCGCTAAGGGAGATGGATGCGACGCTTCTAAAACCAAATGTCGCGAGCGATCTATTTTTTGTCCTTTCTTTTGAGCATAATTCCCCCACAACAAGAATACAATTCCATCTAACTCATCCGAAATTTTTTGGATGATTGCATCGGTAAACTGCTCCCATCCTTTCCCTTGATGGGAACCTGCTTCGTGTGCTCTCACTGTTAATGTTGCATTCAACAATAGAATTCCTTGACTGGCCCAAGATTCCAGATTTCCATGTTCTGGTATTTCAAAACCGAGATCTTCCTTAATCTCCTTAAAAATATTAACCAATGAAGGTGGTTTTCGAATTCCATCAGCTACCGAAAAACACAAGCCATTCGCTTGACCTTCACCATGATAAGGATCCTGGCCTAGAATCACCACTTTTATTTTATTAAAGGGTGTTCTATTAAAAGCAGCAAATACTTGGTCCTTCGGAGGAAAAATCAGCTGGTCATTATCGAATTCATCCCTTAAAAACCGATTCAAGGAAATATAATAATCTTTAGAATATTCCTCTTGAAAGGTGCTTTCCCAAGTCTTTTCAACCAAAAAAGCCTTCATATTAAGAGAAAGCGATGGAGAAATAGGAGTTGTCATGTGTCGAAATTAGCTTCTTTAACGAAATTCTCCGCAAAAAAATGTGGAAACCATTAAAAATCAAAAAAATGAATAATAAATAACAAATCGAGAGCAATTACGTTTTATTAACTATTCAGCCTTATAAGATTTTTAAATAATTACCGATAATAGCATAAAAATTAGTTTATTTTGCAGAACAATTGATAATACGAAATAGAAATGCGTCAAAAATTAGCCTTCCTCATCCTTGGTGTCCTCTTTATTGCAGTAACATCATGCAAGACAAAAGAAAGATGTCCTGCTTACGGTCAACATATTAAAGCGCAAGAGCACCGTCCAACTTAGAATTTATGCTCCTGTTTGAGTTCATTACGATCTCATTCTAATCACCCTATTATCCTTTTCTCTCTATTTTTAAGAAGCAATTTCTGCTTAATTTTAAAATTAACTATTTTCTACTCCATCTTACCTTCCGATAGTTATCGGGACTTCCACTTTCCTTTTCTCCTTTTCTCCTATTCTCCTATCTCCTACTCTCCCTCCCGATAGCTATCACATTAGCTCCAGGCTAAGCAGTAAGAATAAATGGCAATTGCAATGTGTGTTCCTTCTCATTAATACCATTGATTGATCATTCAATTTAAATAATTTATTTTTCGTTTATTATGAGCCCGCCCGCCATAAAATTGGATAAAATCCAATTTTATGGCGGGCGGGCAATATTAAGGGGGGTGAATTCTTGTAGGG
>JANOPQ010000087.1:0-12732 GCA_031421935.1 Bacteroidota bacterium
TTACGTTTCTATCAAAATCGTGCTATTTATGCTTTTGGCGATAAAATGTATATTGAATATTCTGTAAACAGTGGTCCTTGGACTTTATTACAACCTACTGCACAAATCGTAACCAATTGGTATAACAATAATGATAGCTGGGATGATGTAAGTGGAGGATGGGTTCAATCTGCATTCAAGGATGTTACATCGGCAGTGGGCGGATTAGTACCATTGGTACAATTCCGATTTGTATATACTTCAGGTGGATTTACTAATGGAGATGGAGTATCTGTAGATAACTTCGAAATCTTTGTTCCAATTCCATTATCGGTTAAAACACTTGCGGTAAATACCTCTGTACCGTGTCAATTTATCTTCCCTGGACAGCCTATTACTTTCGCTGCTCCGATAAACAACAACGGAATAAACACCGTTTTCAACCACAATATATCATTAACAATTGATGGAACATTGATCTCTAACGATCCTGTTTCTTATGTACCAAGTGGATTATTACCTGATAGTTCACAAACGCACAACTTCAGTAATACTTGGATTGCGGTTCCTGGATTCCATGAAGTTTGTGTTTATACTGACAGTCCAAACGGAAGTCTTGACTTGAATCAATTTGATGATACATCATGTACTACTGTTTTGGTATTTGATTCTGTAGCATCGTCTCAACTTCCTTTCTGTACTAGTTTTGAAACAGGAAATCAGTGGGTAACTTCAAATGCATTTACTTACTGTACTGGTGGCTTATGGCAACAAGGAACTCCTGCTAAACCTAATTTGAATGGTGCGCATACTGGTAACACAGCTTGGACTACAAACCTTACTGCAAATTATGCTAACAAAGATTCTTCTGGTTTGTTCTCTTCTCTCTTCCGTGTTCAAGCTGGCCATTGCTATAAATTGAGTTTTTGGCAGCAATTCAGAATGGAATATGGCTCTGACGGTGGTGCATTAGATTATTCTACAGATTATGGTGTTACTTGGAATCGTATAGACTTAACTGGAACTCCAAACATTCAATTATTTGGAGCAAGCCCAAACTACACTTATGTATCAGAGCTAGATCCAAATGATCCTTCATTAAAAGGATTTACTGGATACAGAAATAACTGGTTCCAATCAGAGAAAACTTTCCGTCCTGATGTGGATGCACAAGTAGTAGTGAGATGGAGATTTGCATCTGACTTTAGTGTAACTGATGAAGGTTGGTCAATTGATGATGTTTGTTTCGAAGACTTAGGTCTTTGTTCTCCTGTTGGAATTGACGAATTCGCAATCAACGATTTCGGAATGAGTCAAAACTATCCAAACCCTGCAGGTCAAAGCACAACTTTCGAATACATGATCCCAACACAAGGTCAAGTTCGAATCGTAATGTCTGATATGATTGGTCAAATCGTTTCTGTAATTGCTGATCAAAATATGGCAGCTGGTAAACACACCGTAGTATTAAATACGGCAAGTTTAGCTCCTGGATTATATACTTATACTCTTGTGTATGATGGACAGCAAATCACAAAGCGTATGATCATTACTCGATAAGAGAAAATAAATTATCAAAGGAGAGCCGTCTCGTCAGCAATGACCAGACGGCTCTTCGTTTTTGATCCTATTCTATTGTAATTTTATTACGACTCTTAGAGGAAATTTAGCGAAGTGAAAAGCAACCGAATGGCTTAGCGCCTTTGCGTCTTCGCGAGAAAATTTAGCGAAGTGAAAAGCAACCGAATGGCTTAGCGCCTCGATAGCTATCGGAATTGCGAGAAAAACTCCTTCGATTAAAAGTTAATTCTCGAATGAAAACAGATTATTGTCAAATTTAAGTTCAAGCCTCTCCCCAGCCCTCTCCAGGGGAGAGGGAGTAAAAAATGAAATATAATTTGGATTAAACCATAGAAATCTCTTTGCCTTGCCGAGAAATTTAGCATTGTATAGCCGCTAAAAAAATTTTAATACAAATTCAAAATAAAACATGATGAAGAACTAAGCAATTCTTCTTATTTTTGAAGTATGTACACCCAAACAAAAAAATCAATCTTTCTAAGTTTTGCATTTATTATTTCCTGTCTCTCAGTAAATGCTCAATCACTCTTGCAATTTAGTGTGCAAGAAAAACCATCTTTCAAACAAATGCAACGTGACTTTGCGGCATGGAAAGATACAACTAATTTACAAGAAAGTAAAAACTGGAAATACATAAAGCGTTGGGAAGCCGACATGCAGATGCATACCGACGCACAAGGTGAACCCACTGGATTTTATGATTACACCAAGGTGTTAATTGAATCAGCAACGCAAAGAGAGAATGCTCAACGTATGGGAGCATCCAACTATTGGTTACCAGCCGGACCCTATCAACTTCCCACCAACCAAACAGGCTATATGCAAAATGGAATGGGCCGAGTAAATTGTATTGCCTTTGATCCCATCAACCCCAGCATCTATTATGTAGGTGTTGCTCAAGGTGGATTATGGAAGACAACAGATAACGGACAAACCTATACTCCCCTAACCGACGATTTACCCATCACTCGAATTTCCGACATTGCCATAGATCCCGTTAACCCCAATATTATTTATATTTCTGTTTGCGATTTTGAATACATCGGCGTTGGTCTCTTTTTAGATGGAAGAAAACGTCATACGCATTATGGAATTGGTATTTATAAAAGTAGTAATGGCGGATTAACTTGGGCTCCTACTGGACTTTCATTCTCATTAACCGACGGCGATGTAAGTTTGATACGAAGTATTGTAATTGATCCTGCCAATACCAATTCAGTGGTTGCATGCGGTGTGAGTGGTATGTACAAATCAACCAATGCCGGTGTCAACTGGACCTTAGTACACGATTCACTTTTTTGGGATATGATTCAAGATCCTGTTACGCCTACTACACTTTATGCTGCTTCGGGATGGGTAAAGAATGCTAACATCGGATCTGCAGGAATCTATAAATCGACTGACTTCGGTACTACGTGGACGTTATTAAGCACTGGAATTCCTCCTCGTGGTTCGGTACAAAGAATAAAACTTTCTCAATCTGTTTCCAACCCAAGTATCATTTATGCATTAGCGGTGGATTCACTCCGAGGGATGTATGGAATTTACAAAACCAACAATTCAGGAAGTACTTGGACACTCAAATATAATACTTTGAATCTCCTTGGTTATGATGAGGGATTTTCTTCGGGAGGACAAGGAACTTACGATGTAGGTTTTTTAGTTCATCCTAACAATCCAAACAAAGTATATGTAGGTGGTGTTAATCTTTGGGCATCTGACGATGGAGCCACCACGTTTGATCCTGCAGGGTATTGGACTACTTCTTATGGTCCTTCTATTCATGCCGATATTCATCAATTGAATTATCAAAGTAGTACTGGACAAATTTATTTGTGTTGCGATGGTGGCGTTTACAGAACGAGTAACATCCTTTCTTCCACTTGGAATGATTTAAACAATGGCAGTTTGTTTCAGACTCTTTGGTCTGATGTGAGTGATGGCATGAATGTAACTTCCTTTTATCGATTAAGTTCATCAAAAACAATAAGTGATGAATTAGTAGCGGGTGCACAAGATAATGCTACCTTTTATTTTGATGGACTTTCATGGTCAACAGTAAATGGTGGTGATGGTATGGACAATGTGATGGACACTGCATTCAATGGAACATTTATTGCGAGTTCACAGTTTGGAAATTTCTCAAATACTACAGATGGTGGACTCTCCTTTGGATGGATGAATCCGAATGTAAACAATGAAAACGCGGAATGGACAACGCCCATCATAGCCGACAACAATCAATATCCCACCTTATATGCAGGATTTGAAAATGTAGTCAAAAGCACAGATGGAGGCCAAAACTGGTTTGCACTAACAAACTTACCTCCTACTCCAAACTTTTATGGAAATGAACTTTCAGCAATTGCTATTGCCAATACGAATTCGAATGTAATAGTTGCGGCTAGGCGTGTCCGTTATGAATTCTCGAATCCAGGTCAGATCTTCAGAACCAGCAACGGCGGCAGTAGTTGGACCGACATCACTGCGGGATTACCCGATTCACTTTACTATACCTCTGTAGAAATCGCATTGAACAATGCGAATACTATTTATGTAAGCATGGCAGGTCTTACCAATGGATTAAAAGTTTTTAAGTCGACCAATGGAGGTGCCACATGGAGTAATATCTCTTACAACCTTCCCAATATTCCCATCAACTGCATCAAGCAAGTTCCGGGCAGCGACAACTTAATGTTGGCTACTGATATTGGTGTATATGTATTGCCTTTCGGAAGTACGTTCTGGGGAAAAATAAGCAATGGTTTGCCGAACGTTATTGTGAGTGATATTGAATTTAATCCAGCTGTAAATAAAATCTACATTAGTACATTTGGTAGAGGAATTTGGTATTCGGATTTGAGTTCATTTACTGGAATTAACACCTCCTATTCAACTCCTTCTCAATATGAATTACATCCCAGTTTAAACCAAGGAACTTTTGCGATTAGTTCATCACTACAACAAAGGGCCAGCCTAGAAATTTATGATGTTAAAGGTAGACAAGTTTTTCAAGGTAGTTGGAAAGGGCAAAAACAGGAATACCAACTTGATTTACCCAATGGAATGTATTTTGCGAGAATTAAAACTGAAAAAAACCTCGACGTAAAAAAATTCATTGTCGAAAAAAATAAATAATTCTTATGAAAAAAATGATTACGGTCAGCACTTCCGTAAATGCGTCAATTGAAAAAGTGTGGAACGCATGGAATGCTCCTGAACATATTACACAATGGTATTTTGCTTCTGATGATTGGCATGCACCCAAAGCTGAAAATGATTTACAAGTAGGCAGTAAATTTTCAATCTCTATGGCTGCAAAAGACGGAAGTTTTGCTTTCGACTTAAGCGGTGAGTACAATAACATTAAAGAGAATGAATACATTGAGTATAACCTAGAAGACGGCAGAAATGTACAAATCACATTTGAAATTGCCGATCACAATGTATTCATCACTGAATCCTTTGAACCTGAAAATGAAAATCCAGAAGAGATGCAACGAGACGGATGGCAAGCTATTTTAGATAATTTCAAAAAGCATGTTGAGCAAATTTAACGCCCATTAAGTTCTAGTTTGCACCTTATTTCAAATAATATGATGATTCATTCGTTATTACATCTGAAATTCATTACCATTCACTACCTTTAATCTTCAAAACAAAAAAAATGAAAACAATTAACACATTCTTTATCATTGGTACGGTTGGAACCATTCTTACTGCGATCATGCATATTTTCTTTGCTCTCATTTTAAAACTAGAACATACTACTGGAATATTCACTTCCTTATACATCAATTTCCTTATTTTTTTATGGATAGGATTCCATCAAATGAAAAAGATGCAGCCTATAAGGGTGAAGAGGAAGTAGAAGTTGATTTAAAAATTCGACTATTTATTCACTAAAAATTTCTTCATCATTATTCCTTCATTCGTTACCACTTCCAAAAAATAAATTCCATTGGGAAAATTTGAAACCGATAAGTTGAGTTTTGATTTTTGAGTATCGTTTTTCGTGTTGCCAATTTCTTGCCCCTGAGCGTTGTAAATAATAAGTTGTTGTATGTTTATATTATCGGTTTCGGTTTCAATCGTAATAAAATTGGAAGTCGGTATTGGGAAAATCCTGATTTTATGTTCCGACAATTTATTTTCAGAAATAGTAATAACTAAATTTTGATAAACTGGCGATTGCCAAATACCTCGACCATACACAGATGTCCAAACTTTACGCACTTGTGAGTTATACTTTTTTACTGCTATATCGCTTAGGTAAGTAACATTGGGTAATTTATTGCTAAAATCAATCCATGCAGAAGTATCGTTTTTGTAATAAACTTTATTGGTAGTAAGCAAATACACCGAGCCATCCGTTGCGTACGGGTCCGCAACGATTTTTCTGAAATCAAAAATGGAAGTTAGCCCTGAAGTAATATTTGTCCAACTGATTCCTTTGTTATTGGATTCATAAATTGCATCGCTGCACAAATAAATTTTGTTTGCATCGTTGGGAACAGTTGCCATAGAAAGTGACCACAGCGAAGTGGTAGGTAACGCTACGGAATCAAACACCGCGCTTGCATCTAAGGCATTCATTGTTCTAAATAAAAACCCATCGTATCGTGCAGCATAAAGAATGTTGGTATCAGCAAGGCAATGATTTAAAGCAACAAAATTATTAAATGGAGAAGTGTTATTGAATAGTTGCTGCCACACAACCGGTAATCCATTCATATTTTGAGTACGCCAAATATGTGTGTTTGCTAAAAATCCTGTGAGCGGTGCAACCGGTGTTAAACTCATTGGCTCATAATCACCCACCTCGGGCAATGAAACAGGGAAGGTAGCTGGTGGATTGTGGATGTCAATTGCAGAACCTGCAGCATAAATTGCAGCGTTGTTATTGTAAGCACAAACTATTTTTGAATATACATCACCTCCTTTATAACCAATAAAATCAATACCGTTGTTTGTATAGCTTGCGCCATTGTCTTGTGTGCCCATTGTAAAGGTGGAGTCATAAAAATTATCAGCATCAAAATGATATGCTTGAGTAATCGCTAAATTATTTTGCATTGCTTTAAATATAGTATCGCTATCTAATTTTGAATACACGCCACCATCATTTGCAACCCAAATTCTATCAGGTAACAAGGGATTACGCGCAATAAAATGTTGGTCGGCATGAATTCTGAAATGATAACAATATTGACCCCAGTTATTATAAGGAGTATTCCAGTTTTCACCACCATCATTACTTGAGTAAAAAGAGATAGAACCAATATAAATTTTCAATGAATCAAATGGGTCTGCGTTAAATGCAAAGTCATAAGCACCTTGACCATAAGAGCCTAAAAGTGTATCGTAACCTAACAATCCAGGCGATTCATATTTTTTAATTGAAGAAAAATTTACTCCACCATCAGTTGATTTATAGATATTGCCAAAATCTTGTTGCGTTGCAATGTAAACATAATCAGGTGCAGCAGGAGTTACACCAAGCAATAATTCTCTTGCACTTATATCGGTAAATTGAAAATTATTAAATCCGATGTTCCAGGTGGTGCCGCCATCGGTACTAATATAAAATGATGTGTCGGAAGTTGCGTAAACAGAATCGCTACTACCCGGTTTGTATTTTACATCATACACCCAATGTCCGGTAGTTGTTGAATCAACTATAAATAACGTATGTGTCCAGCTAAAACCTGCATCGTTACTTTTCCATATTCCACCATAACCACCTGCAATAATTTGGTTCGTGTTAAGTGGATTTATTTCAATAACATTTATCACCGTTGAATCCATTCCATTAAAGAGTGGTGTGAAAGAATTTCCAAAGTCAGTTGATTTTAATATGCCTGAACTAAAAAGCAAAGTAGGATTAAAAAAATAATCACCAGAACCAATGTAAATAATGCTGTCGTTAGTGGGGTCTACAGCGATACTTCTATAATTATTATAGCCTGCGAAATCTGTGTTGGTAGCATGCCAAGTGTTTGCTGTATCTGTAGAAATAAATAAACCTGAGGGAGCAATAGCGTACATAATATTTGCATTTGTGCCACTGAACGCTAATTGATTTACACGTCCAACTCCAAAGGGAACACCACTCCAGACATTAAATGTATCTTCAGGATGATTGAAAGGACCCGCACATGACCATACTCCTAATGATGTTTGTATACTATTATTTTTTTCATACTGACTTTTATTAAAAAAATGATTTTTTGCTCGAGGAAGACTAGTCATTTCAAAGTACTGTCTTAGATAAAAACGCAACCAGCCGTATTCTTCTTTTATCGGAAACTCATTTTCTTCTGATTCAACAGAAGATTTATTTCTTTCATCGATTTCAAGTTTTCCGTTCCAATAGTTATTAAATTCTGTTGTAAGTTTTTGAAAATTTATTGTTGGTTTTTTCATCTCAATCACCCAATCGGGTAGATGGTGCAGCTCTTGTGCTTTTAAAATGGGTGATGAAAAAAATAAAATGATTACAAGTAAATAAAAGTTTGTGGATTTTAGCATGCTATTATTTTGATTTGTCGTGTAGATAATTTTACAATTAAACATCACAAATTATTCTTTAACAATTTTTCCTCTGTGAAACAATCCCCTTTTTTTAGCAGATGCAGACATCCAAAGGTAGGTATTAACGATTTAAAATATTTAAAATCTTCATTGTGCAAAGTTACTTATGATTGAAAATAGAACTAATAGCACCGTTTTCGTGGGCTGTTGGTTTTTGTCACTGTTTTATTTGGTGGAGAAACACTCTTTATTTTTTTGATAGATTCGGGAACCCGATAAAGAGTTTCCCCGAACGGCTTGTCGTTCGGAAACAAGGCACACCGAGGGGAGTACTTTGTATACCCTCGGTGTGTCTTATCTAACAAATACTTTTAAAATTTTCAATGTGTTTTAACCAATAAATATGATGATCTATGGAAGTAAAATTTTCGTATTAAAACAACTAGAAACGACTAATGAAATAGTTCAATTATCCGCATTTTAGAAAATACACCTTTGTATAAACCAAATGTTTTATAATCAGCTACTTATAAATCAATAAAGATCGCTTTTTTAATGATTTTCTCTAATGTTTCACTAAACACCCCCCCCTTAAAAATTATTTACCTAAAATGTTGATTATCAGTGTGGAGAATATCGGAGTCGAACCGATGACCTCTTGCATGCCATGCAAACGCTCTAGCCAACTGAGCTAATTCCCCATTAATTTATTTTAGCAATGATACTGAACTCAAGACCTTCCCGCCAAGTCGGGACGCTCTAGCCTCCCGATAGCTATCGGGATGAGCTAATTCCCCATTTAATATTGAATGGAATTTCTAATGCAAATCTATCACATTTTTACGAAAGAGCTGATTTCGCAATGCTATTATTATTCCCAACCATCAAAACTTTTCCTATCAATTTCTTCCCTAAAAACGGTGTGTTTGCAGAAAGTGATTTTAAGTCTGATTTCTCAAATGTCCATTCTATCTTTGGATGATACAAAGTAAAATTAGCAACTTCCTTTTCTTGAATGGAAGGAATGTTCATCTTCAAAATTTCGCGAGGTGATTTAACCAGCAATTGATACAATCGATCGTCTGTTAGTTTACCTTTCAGCGAAGTATTGAGAACACCATAAAAACTTTCTAATCCAATCATTCCAAAAGCAGCATAGTCAAATTCTACGTCTTTTGATTCAAGATCTTCTGGGCAATGATCGGAACAAACCACATCAATGGTTCCGTCGAGTACCGCTTTTTGTAATGCTTTTAAATCGTCGGCGCTGCGCAAGGGTGGTTTAACCTTGTAGAGACTATCAAAAGTTTCGAGTGTACCATCTTCTAATGCTAAATGGTAAACATATACTTCAGCGGTAACTGGAAGTTTTTTCTTCTTGGCTTCGCGAATAATTTCTACCGCTTCCTTCGTGCTGATTCCACTCAAGTGAATGGGATGTCCTGAATAAGCCACTAAACTTAAATTACGTTGTACCGATATTTCTTCGGCAATGGAAGGCATTCCTTTAAATCCTAAAACCGTGGTGGCAGGACTTTCATTAGCTTGCAGCTTATCGGTTAATCCTGGATCGTCAGTATAAGCAATTACACTCGCACCAATGTTGGCAGCATATTGCATTGCACGCAACATCACGCCGCTGTTATTGATGGATCGTTTATCGTCGGTGAATGCTCTAGCACCTGCTAACTGCATATCGTACATGCCCGACAATTCTTTTCCTTCGCGTTTATCTGTCAACACACCTGCAGGAATCACATCCACCAAATGATTGGCGGCTTGTCGTTTTACAAATGAAATATCAGCATTGGTTTGCAAAGGTGGATGGGTGGAAGGCATTAGGAGCACTCCTGTAAATCCACCCGCTGCAGCGGCATCTTGTCCGCTTCGAATAGTTTCCTTCTGCTCATCACCGGGCTCTTTAAAAGAGACACGCATATCAAACCAACCTGGAGAAAGAATACAATCGGTTCCATCTACAACTTGATCTCCTTTTCCTTCTTTCAACGATTTGCCGATGGAATTATATTTTCCATCTTGAATGTATACATCTAACACTTTTCCATGATGTGCCGAAGCAGGATCATTTACTTGTACGTTTTTGATGAGTAGGTTCATGCTGTTTTCCAGAATCGAATGAGTAGTATTTCCAATAACAAGCAAATTAAGGCAGAGAAGATGGCGTATTTCCAGAGGGAAATCCCATTATTCAAATCCAATAAAGTTTTCTTAAGGTCGGGAGTAGCCGCGTTAAAGTACGACCAATTCTCCAACTTCAACGTTTCAATTTTTTCTTGAATCATCGCTTCATCGTAAAAAATCATTTCTGATTCTTTGCGATCGTAATTAAATGCGAGTGCCGTTACCAATTGATTTCCTTTCATCAAATCATATTGCCCTGCTACCTGAACTTGATTTCCCATATCGACCATCAAGCCTGATGCAATAGCTCTTGCCGATGGAATAATATCAGTATTGGATTCTTTGTTAATGAGGTGAAATGCTTCATCACCAGTAGGAGCTGCTGCATTCAGTAGAATTGCATCATTGCTACCGATGGTATTTGAAAAAGATAAAGGCTTTGATGTAAGTATAGCCATGCGATAAAGTACAGGAACAAAAATAGCATGGCGAGCAAGATTACTAAACCCAGTTTGCATCGGAACCGAAAACACATACAGTTGACCTTTACCAGTTGGATACAAAGAAAGAAATGATCCACCTCCTTGTAATTTCATCAAGACTTGCCTTACACTTTTACTATTCACTGATTGATCAAAATGCTTGGCCACTGCAGGGTAATCGATTCGACCATCCTTTGATTTACTATTGTCAAACACATCTGTAAACAAGGCATGTTGCAAATCTACTTCACTCACCTTATCATTATTTTCATTGATACCTGTAAATCCATCTGCATTCACCGAATTTAAAAACAAATTAAAGTTAGAAAGGTCAGATAATGAATCGGGGAAAAGGCAAATAGATCCACCTGCTTCCAAATACTTTTTCAATTCTTCACTCAATCCAGATGATATCTGACGAAGACCTTGTAGCACTATTAAATCCTGTTTTCTAAAATTAGCATAGTCGACACCGTTAGCATTCGACTTCACAAATTCAAAAAACGGATCCTTACTAAACAAGGCTTCTAAATAGGGAGATGAATTTTCACTGATGGACAACACGTGAAGTTTTTCCTTCACTTCAAAAGAGAAATAATAATCGTCATCAAAATTAAGAGGATGATCTGCAATTTTAATTGCGGCTTTTTGCCATCCCGATTCGGAGGCTGTAAAACTGAAAGTCGTTTCCACTTTTTGTCCAGCAGGAATAGTTAAGCTGGTTACGGCTTTTTGCGTACCATTCAGCATCAATCGAACAGGTACATTTTCGGCATCCTTTTCACTGCTATTTTGAATGCTCAACGTAAACTCGAGTGCTTGTCCCAATTGGACGATAGGCGAACTCAACCAACAAGAATCCACGTATAAATTAGCAGTAGGTTGCAAAGGCAACACGACCATCTTTACAGTCATAGAAGAATCCGGTTGCACTTTTTCAAAATCGCTCGTTGATTTTTGGAAGTCGGAAATGAGGTAGGATGTTAGTCCGGCAGCAGAACCAGCAGTTGCTACTTCTTTTTGACGTAGGAGCACATCTGTTAGAAATCGAGGTTGTGCAGAAAACTTCACTCGGTTCAACTCATCTAAAAAATCATCTTTAGAAATAAGTCGTTGACGATAAGCATCAAAATCGTTAGTCAGTAATTGGAAGCGAGTTGTTGCCGGATATGAATTCGCAATTTCGGTCGCTTTTTGTTTAGCCACTTCCAAAAGCGCACCTTGACTACTGATCGCATCCATACTAAATGAATTGTCGATATAAACACTCACTGGATTCGAAAGATTTTGAGCGGCTTGAATCCCCACCGGAATAATGGGCTGAGCAAAGGCTAGGACAATAAAAGCAATGGCCAGCAATCGAGTTAAAAGTACAAGGAGGTGCTTAAGTCTACTTATTTTGGTAGTTTCTTCTTTTATTTCCTGAAGGAATCGGACATTCGTAAAAAGGACTTTCTTATACCTTCTAAAGTTAAATAAATGAATGATAATGGGAATGATGAGCAAGGAGAGCCCATAAAGGTATACCGGGGATAGGAAATGAATCACGTTTTATTTAAGCTCAGCAAATTTAGTAAATCTGAGGGCATAACGGTAAAAATTCAAGAATCAATGTGGAAAATTGTGGAAAACCACATAAAAATGATAGGTTTCAATTGAAACTTAGTTTAAACGCAATGGTCGCAACGTCAAGCAATGGCAGCAACGGTCTTCGTAACAATTTTTGGGAGACGTAAAAAAAATCAGATGTATAACCTGAATCAAACCATTCTTTACTAACCCTCAACTTACTTGATATCTACTTAATAGCATAGCCTCGCGATACCCCTGAAGTACGTCACGTTGCTTCGAATATGGGGTTCCGTACTTACTTCAAAGCGCAGCAATTTGCCTCCCGATAGCTATCGGGATTACCAACTCACTAACTCACCAACTCACCAATTTCACTAGAAGTAGTGAAAAACCTTCACTAGAAGTAGTGAAAATTCCACCTAGAAGTAGTGAAAATTTCACC
>JANOPQ010000088.1:0-12535 GCA_031421935.1 Bacteroidota bacterium
CTAACATCTAACATCTAACATCTAACATCTAACATCTAATGTCTAGCTATTAAAAATCTTATGCTCTATTGCTTTAGAAATTGCTTCACCTGCAGAATGTACATGTAGTTTCTCATAAATTTTTTTGAAATGAGAATTCACCGTATGCCAACTAATTCCACATTGATCAGCTATCATTTTATAGCTAGCGCCTTTTACCAAAAAACTCAACACTTCTAATTCGCGCGGTGTAAGATCAAATCGAACTCCTTGGGTGCTACGAGTTGAGTGTTGACTTGAAAACATATCCAACACTTTTTTTGCAACAGAAGGGGTCATTGGAGCTCCACCTTCCATCACATCTCTAATGCCTTCAATTAATTTAGATGGAGTTGTTTTCTTTAGGAAATAGCCATGAGCACCAGATCGAATTGCTTCAAAAATTTTGTCAGCATCATCGAAAACCGTTTGCATCACCACCATAACTTGAGGAGTTTCTTTGCGAATTAATTTCAACCCTTCTATGCCATTCAATCCAGGCATATCAATATCCATTAAGACAACTTCGGGTTGAAGTTTTTTTACATCGTCAATAATATTCATGCAATTTTCAAAAGTGCCTACGCAGCGCATGTCTTTAAATTGATTAATAAGTAGCTCAAGGCTCTCGAGCCTGCCTTTATTATCGTCAAAAACTACCACTTTAATCATATATTCAAAGATACTACTATATTAATAATAATTTACCACTAGAATTAGTGATTAGAGACTAAATTTTAATTTAATGGTCGTTCCTTTTCCCGGTACGGAATTTATCGATAACTGGCCATCGAGTTCTTCTGAGCGTTTTTTCATGTACTTAAGGCCATTACCTCGGGTTTCATTGGGATTAAAACCAATACCATCATCAATGATGTCTAAGGAAATAAATTCCGAAGACTTTTTAACATTAATAATTACATGTGTACAATTAGAATATTTTAATAAATTATTGATAGCTTCTTTATAAATCAAATAAAAATTTTTTCGTTTAGCCATTGGAATTTTTAGCGAATTGAGGGATTCGTCAAAATGAATGGATAAATTAATATTTCCTGCTCCAATAGTTTCAGAAGCAAGAGTTCGCATCTTAATAAATATATTTTCAAATCGGTCATTTTTGGAATCAATCATCCAAACAATATCAGTCATTCCTTCTTGAGAAATCTGAGTATACTCTCCAATTTTATTAAGTACCGCTTGAAGGTTATCCGTATTTCTGGCTGCACTTTCTTTTGCAACTTCATTGAATATGGAAATTGAACTTAAGTTAGAACCTATTTCATCATGAAGGTCTCGTGCAATATTATCTCGAATGGATTGGAGTTTTAAACGCTGTTGTTTTTTGTAATAATAAATGGAATATACTATCGAAGAGGTAATGAGAATATAAAAAATTAAAGCATACCATTCTTTGAACCATGGATTTTTAATGGTGATTACAATTTCCAAAATTTCTTTGTTCCACAGTCCATTTGGATGGGTTGATCGAACTTGAAAAATATAGTTGCCGGGAAGTAAATTGGCATACGTCGTAAATCTTCTATTCCCACTCAAGATCCAGTCATCATCCAATCCAACCATTTTATAAGCATACTGTAGGTCTTCATTTCTGAAAAAAGTTAATGCTGCAAATTGAAATGACAAATAATTTTGATCGTACTGTAAAATAAAAGTAGAATCAATTTTAACCAGTACATTATTTACATAGAAATGTGTTAAATAAATATTGAATGGTTTTGATGTGTAGTTGATGGAGTCAGGATGAAACAGAACAAGTCCATTCACGCCGCCAAAAGCCATTTTTCCATTTGATAATTTACAAGCTGCATTGGTATTGAACTCGTCAAACCCTAATCCATCTTTTCCTGTAAAGAATTGAAAATTCTCTGAAACAGGGTCAAATTTATTAATTCCGGTATTTGTGCCCATCCACAAATTACTATGGGCATCCTCTAAAAGTGTGTAAACGAAATTATCAGATAAACCGTTTTTAATAGTAAAACGCTTTGTTTCATGGGTAGTTAAATTAAGTTTTATGAGCCCGTTTCCATTGGTGCCAACCCAAAGCAGAGTGGAATCTTGTAAATGAAGCGACCGAATGTCGGTATTATAAAATTCCAAACCAGATTCTTTTTTACTTTGAAAAGCAGTTAGGGAATCATTTTTTATAGAATAAAGATAAAGCCCATTTTGACTTCCTATGATAATTTTTTCCTTACTCAGTTTTTTAAGACAAAAAATGATTCCTAAATTTTCAGCGCGCGCATCTCTTTTTAGTGCTATTTCAATAGGATCATTGTTTGTTGTTTGATTTTCTTTTTGAGTAAGGAAAAGCGCATTGTTGGATGATCCGAAATAAATATGATCGCCATCATTTAATGAGCATCTAAAGGTTGAGCCTCCATATTTATTTGAGTCCTTACTGTTGATTAGAGTTGATATTTTTTTAGTTGGGTCGAGAATAAGTATTGATTTGTTAAGCCAATTAGAAAGCCAAATTTCACCGTAGCTATCCAGTGCAATATTGCTTATTGGCGTTTTGTTGTTGTAGAATTTAGAGTTAAGAATAGTATAATGCGCTTTTTCGTTTACATTTAAATCTAACAAGTAGGACCCTTCTAAGGTGCCCACTGCAATTTTATTTTTAGCATATTCACATATTGCGCGTACATTGGAAATAGCGAGGTTTGAATTGTTATTGCGAGGATAAATAGTAGTAAAATTTGATTTTATTTTTTCAGCTTTAATCAATCCCTTACCAATTGAAAGAAACCAAATAATACCATCTCCATCTTCCAAAATAGTATTGCAATTATTGGTTGGAATACTTGAATTCCCATAATAAAAATGATTTTTTATACCTTTTTCAAAATTTTGAAGATCAATTTCTATGAGACCCGCCCCGCTATTTTCGACCCATATATTATTATTAGCACCTTTGGTTAAATTGTAAAATTGAATTTCATTATTTATTTTAGGTTGTAGAAGGGCTGCCAAATTTATCTCATAAATACTTCCACTTATTAAATCTAATTTTGACATTAAGCCAGCACGATTTAAATAGTATAAGCACCCATTAATTTCAAGTTTAATAACAGAGTGATTTCGAATTGGAGAATTTTCAAGGCCTCGTGGTGGCAATTCATGGAGTTTATAGCTATTTGGTAAATAGTTGAACAATTGATTTACAGCACTAATTTGCACTGTGCCATTCTCTAATATATTAAGATAAACAGGTAATTTAATAGGACTATTGAAGTAGTGCTGTTGAAATTTCTTCGTGCTTAGATCCAATAAAAAAAATTGATCCGATGTGCATAAATAAAGAATCCCATTTGTAATTAAACTTGGTGTTGTAAGCCTTTTAACAGAAAGTTCAGGAATTACAGTTTTGGTTATTCGTATTGGATTTAACTGAATCGTATACAAATTGTTTTTTACTAAAGCATATGAAGAGTGTTTGTTCGACTCAAAAAAAATCAGATCATTTAAATTTTCAAATCCAAGTAGTTTATTAAATTCATTCGTCTCATTGTCAAATAGGAAAAGAGCATCTTTAGATGCAAGAAAAATATTCCCTAACGAATCTTCATAGCTCGTAAGCATTTGAGCTGAAGAAAAAGACTTTTCGTTTTTTGAATTGAAATAGTACGTAGTGAAGTCGTATCCATTGAATTTACTAATTCCATTTTCAGAATGTAGCCATAAAGACCCATTTGGACTTTTTATTATGTCTAAAAAAGATCCCGATGGCAATCCATTGCTAGTAGTGTAAGATTTAAAATGCAAATTATATTGCGAAATCACTTTCGTGCTAGAGGTAAAAAGTAAAGCAAGTAATAGAAAAAGATAATACTTTTTTATGTTCCATCGGAGCCTCTTTACTTGCATTTTCGAAAATACAAAATTCAAAGCATCGAATCGTAATTTTGTTGAACGAAATGAATTTCGAATGGTTTCATCTGTCCTAAATGTCACATAATATTACGAAAGGGAATTCCATAGATCCATTTCATCCAAATTTTACCCATTCTAACTCCCAATCATTAGGCATGTTTTCACCCCTAAAATTAGTCATACCTAATAGCATAATCAGCCGTAACTTTGTAAAATCATTTAGGTGTAATTTAGTAATAAGGTATCATTTGAATTGATTAGATAAAAGGATGGGCTGGCTCTTGAAAGAGCCGGCCCTCCTTTTTTAAACCATATCAATATCTTGCAACTATTTGTAAGTTAGTAGTTAAAGCTTTGAAATGATTTGCTTTGCTGATGTTAAAAACCAGTGATGAGGTAGTTTTGACTCTTTGTCAACTCGAAAATTATCCAATATTTAAGTGTCCTAAATTCATTTTGCAGGGTCTATTTTTCAGGAAAATTGATTTTTCATTTTAGATTTAGTGATTAGGTGTGATTGTCTTTACAAAATAAACTTGCAGGGTTTGTGAACTAGTCCTAAATTTAACCGTATTAATTCATTCTTACATTTAAGGTATACCTAACCCTAACTGGTGGACCGAGTCTGTAAAAAGTAACAACTCTTTCTCATCTTTCTGAAAGTTTAGAAATAGGAACAAAGGGAACGATGGATAGAGTTCTTGCGTCAGACTCATGAGTAAATGAGCTATGCGTACCTGTTAAAGATAAAACAAACAATTAATAAATGAAAAAATCTAACTACCCAAAATCAAATTTCCTTAGCTGGAAGGCAACCCTCGTATTAATTGCGACAGTGCTGCTAACAGTAGTAAGTACGAATGCGCAGGTTCCGTACTCGTGGACTCCAACGACAGGTGGCACCTATACCCAGTTAACGGGGGCAGGAATAACAGTGATCAATACCAACGCGGGGCTATCAGTATCCACAATTGGTAGTACTCAGGATGATGGAGCAGCTCTCGTTACACTTCCATTTACATTTACTTATTTGGGGAATACTTTTACAGAGGTTACTTTTTGCACGAATGGCTGGATAGGAATGGGAAATCAATTGGGCTCAGTTTCAGCAGCTCAATCCAGAGCAGCGGGTAATTTGTTTGTTAATACACCTCCCAATAATACCATTGGGGCATGGTTTAAAGATATGGGTGCCAACTTCCCAAGCACATCACCGGGGAGTATGCGCCACGGATTAACAGGAACGGATATTTATACCTTTCAATGGGATCAGGCAGTAGGTACTGGTTTCAGTGTTTCTGCTGTTAATTTGATTCGCTTCCAGATTTCTATTCATGGGCCTGGTTCAACCACTCCCGGTCGGATTGCATTGCTATATGGTTCCACCAATGGAACAGTTGCTTTTGCTGCTGCAATAGGAATTGAAAATGCAACCAGCGGTATTAATAATTACATAAACGCGTTGAACGGATTACAAAATTCAACAGCTACTTCAACAGTATGGCCCGGCAATGGAAACGGCTGGCGTTTTGATCCTCTTTCGCCCTGCGCTGCTCCTGTTGACCAACCTACGGCTTTAACATTAACGCCGGTTTCCACCTCTCAAATTAATGGTTCATTTAATCCTGCAGTCAGTGCGCCCAATGGATATTTAGTGGTGCGTTACCCGAATGGAGCGCCAACAACAAATCCTGTTAATGGCATTAACTATACTGTAGGTCAATCGCTTGGTTTGGGTACAGTAATTTCGTTTGGAGCAGCTACAAGTTTTAACAATCCAGGTCTTTCTGGAAGTACCACCTATGATTATTATGTTTACTCGTATAATAATTTACTTTGTTCAGGTGCGCCTGCGTACAATACGACTATTAATGCAGGCCAAAATGCTGGGTCTGCTTCAACAAATGCGTGCGGAGTAATTGCATCTCCAGTCACTGTTGGACCAACAGGTACGTATGCTACCTTAACTGGGCCGGCTGGTGCTATTGCAGCCATAGCTACTACCGGTATCTCATCACCATTGGTGATAGAAATTCAAAGTTCTTATACCGGTGCTGGAGAAACATATCCAATTACTATGTCATATGATGCGTGTATTACTGCTGCCAATACTGTTACCATTCGCCCTGAAGGTGCAGCCGTTTCTGCCATTGCCATTACCAGTAATAATACCACAGCTACCATTGATATGAACGGAGCCAAGTTTGTTACGATAGATGGTCGCCCCAATGGAATAGGAACTAATAAATTCTTATTAATTGAAAATACAGGTACTACAGGTCAATCTGTATTACTTAGAAATGAGGCATCAAATAATACACTTACTTATTTAGATGTGCGTGCTGCTAACGCTAATGTTGCAAACAACACATCTACAGCGACAGCGGGAAGTACCATTCCGGGCGCTATTGCCATTGGTACAACCACCGGCATAGCTGGAAATGATAATAATACGATTTCATTTTGTGATGTACATAGTATTACTTCAGGTGGAAACCTAGGCGCGTGTATTTATGCCTACAATGCAACTGCAGCAGGGGCAATTTCTAATAATGACAACAATACGATCAGTAATAATAATATTTACGATTTTTTCCTTGCAGGTTCTGCTTCAGCAGGTATTAATATCTCGCTGGGTAATAACAGTTATACTATTAATAATAACAGACTTTATCAAACTGGCACCAGAACATATACTGGTACACAAACTGTAAGAGGCTTGTGGATAACACCAAGTTCAGGAGTAAACGGAAGTGGGTTTATTATTTCAGGAAATAACATCGGTTCTATTAATTCAACTGGAACCGGAAATACCGTTTTAACTGGAACAACTGCATGGTTATATAATGGTATGGATATTTCCGTTGGAACGGGAGCAGCATCTTCAGTTCAAAATAATACCATTACCAATTTTAATGTGACATCCGGTAATACGGGCTCTACTGCTTTTGTTGGAATAAACGTTGCCAATGGTAATGTCGATATCGGAACAGTTACAGGAAATTTAATTGGATCAAACACGACGAACGGTGCAATTACTTTTACTGCTACCGCTAATACCGGAGGAGTTCTCGGTATCAGAACTGGTGGTGGAAGTTTAATTAATATTGCCAACAATCAGGTTTCAGGAGTAGATTTGATTTCATCTGTACTAACGGTTGCACCGGTATTCAATGGTATTGCCATTTCAGGAGGCACTACTGTGAATGTGACGAATAATACGGTAGGTAGTTTAACACTCGCCAATAGTATCAATTCGGTTTCCGCATCTACTTCTACCTCGATACAAACTATTCGAGGAATTACTGTAAATAGTGGTGCAACAGCCCGTGTAGTTAGCGGTAATATCGTCGCCAATATGAATACGAATATTGTTGCAACCGGCACGCAGGCAACATCCATGCAGGGTATTCAGGTAACTGCAGGTACAGTTACTGTTATTAACAATACCATCACCAACCTCAGTTCGAGTACTCAAACTACTTCGGGTGGTGGTACCTCTGCCATTGTAGGAATTGCATATAGTTCAACTACTGCACCTGCGACAATCAGCAGAAATACCATTCATACCTTGCGTTTAACAAGTCCGACTGCAACTGGAGCAATCGCTTGTCAGGCGATTACATTTACCGGCCCTACTACAGGCTTAAACGTTATTGAGAAAAATAATATTCATAGCTTTTCGCTGGCTAACGCCTCAAGTACTTTAGGGTATTTATCAGGAATGGATGTTGGTTCAGGACTGGTAACAATTAAAAATAACATGATTCGTTTGGGTCTTGATGAAAACGGAAATAGTGTAACTGCAGGCATTATGATTCGTGGTATTTCCAGTAATTCTTCCACACAAAACATTTACAATAACAGCATATACATTGGCGGGTCCGGTGTTGCATCTTCAACCGTTAATACATTCTGTTTTCAGAAAACAGGTGCTGTAGTTGCTGATGTTAGAAATAATATTTTCCAGAATGATAGAAGCAATGCAGCAGGTACTGCGAAACACTATGCTGTAAACGTAAATAATACTACTTCACTTACGTTAAATTACAATGATTACTATGGTATAGGTACCGGTTATGTTTTTGGATTTAACGGTACGATTGACTTTCCTGCGTATACTTCCGGTTGGGTGACAAGTGATATCAATAGTCAAGTGGGCAATCCTGAATTTATTAATCCAACAGGTACTGCAGCGACAGGAGATTTACATATCCATCCCACGAATCAAACCATTATTGAGCAAAATGGAATTAACATATCTTCGGTAACAGATGATATAGATGGTCAATCACGTGCTGCATTTACTCCCGAGGATATTGGTGCAGATGCAGGAAATTTTGCAGGATTCTTTTGTTCTAGTCCGCCCGCTTCGGCAACGGCTACTTTAACCGTTCCTGGGGCATCTTGTGGAAATGCTATTAAAACAATTAATCTAAGTGGATTTACTCCATTGCCAGGATATACTTATCAATGGCAAGAGTCAACCACAGGCTTGCCTGGTTCATTTGTAAATGTTACAACAGGAACTGGCGGTACAACTATTAGTTATACTACTGCTTCCATAAATACATCCATGTATTATCAATGTGAAATAAGTTGTTCTTTTGGCGTAGGTTCTATTTTTTCAAATTCAGTTTTTGCTGACATTCAACCGGCTCCAGTATTAGTAGTAACACCATCAACTGGTACCAGTGTTTGTAGTGGTGCCAATGTGGATTTATCTGCAAGCGGTGCTAATACATATGTGTGGTCAGTTAATCCAGGAGTAACGGGTTATCCTGTTGTATCCTTGTTAACGACCAGGAATAATTTAGCGAATGTAACTTCAAGACCAACTTCTACACTTGCATCAAGCACGGCTACTCCTCCTGCAACAGTGGCAACTTCTACTTGGACATATACAGTAACGGGAACAGCATTGAATGGATGTACATCGCAAGCTGTTGTTGTTTTAAATGTGGTAACAACACCGGTTGTTCCTATACAACTAACTTATATCAATGCTCCTGATCCGGTTTGCACAACAGGCACACCGGTTACCTTTACAGTAAATAATCCGGGAACTATTGGTGCAGGAAGTTGGGTTTATAATTGGTATGACCAAACTGGAACAACACTTCTACAAAGTACAACCAACACATCTAGTACAGATAATTATACACCAACTACTCCTGTAGCAAATGGAAATTATATTTATCAAGTTAAAGTAAGCAATACAGTTTGTCCTGCCTCATATGCAGTGGCATCTCCCGCTTATTTTGTTGGCTATACTTCACTTAATGTCGTATCAAATGCAAACTGTGGTGATAACGGAGTTGTGAGTGTTTATCCTGAGGGACAAACAAGTTTCACTTCATGGTATTCAAATAATTTTGCTACAGGTTTATTAGGACCTGCATTTGATGCATCTTTTGGAAGTACCAACTTTACAGGTGGTGTTTGTAATATCACTCCTCAATCAAATAGCCAGAACGGTGCGTTGGTCATTCGTAACTCAGCAGCTATTAATACCAACAACCTACAAGTTGATTTTAAATTATCAACTGGACCTCGTGGTTTTGCCTTTAATATTTTGGGTGCAGATGGTTTGTGTTGGAGTTATGGACCTGATGTAACTGTTGGTACAGTGACAGCAGGAGGAAATGCCGAAGGTGGATCTGGAACTGCTATAAAATTAGCTTTTGACGCCACCGCTAATGGGCCAAATAATCAGCCTGGATGTTATTTAATGTTTAATTCTACTACAGCTGGACAAGGACCTGGAGATCCCGGAGTATTAGCATTCAAATTAGGTTCCTGGTGGCAGGGATTGGTGAATGCACCGGTCTCCGTTGAAATTAGTCAGAATGGATTTGTAACAGTAAAAGTTAACAATGAAGTAATTTTTGACCATATTGCATTACCAGCTTCTTATCTTACCAGTAACAAGAGTAATTGGATTCATTCCTTTACTGCTCGTACAGGAGGTTCAAATGAATTGCATGCGATTGATGATTTAAATATTCGTTATAATAGTTATGAGTATAGTAATAACAGTACAACAGGATTGGATGGAACTTGGCAGTCATCAAATGTATTTTCAGGGTTAGCTGCAGCAACGTATCCTATGTGGGTTCGAAATCCTACTAACCCTTCTTGTGTTTCTAATGTTGGAAATGCAGTCATTGGAACAAGCCCTTCTCCATCTTCTGCATTAACTGTTGCCGCTTCAGGTTTCAATACGACTATTTGCGCAGGAAGTAGTACTGATTTAACAACGGATGTTTCCATACCAGGTGCCATCTTCTTATGGGAAACGGCAAGTTTAATTGGAGGTCCTTATACACCTGCTTCTGGAGTAAATAACACTGCCATTTATTCAACTGGATCTTTATTGACCAGTGCATATTACCGTGTTACTTTTACCTGTCCAAGTTCATCCCCAATTACATCAACCCCAGTGTTGGTTGTTGTTAACAGTGGATCAATAGCTTCAACAAATTCGCCGGTTACTGTAAACTGTCTTAATAGTGTAGCTACAGTTACAGCTAATCCAGGACCTAATACAACGGTGGTTTGGTATGCTGCTTCAACGGGTGGTTCCCCTTTATTTAGTGGAAACAGTTATTCAGTAACTCCATCCTCTTTCCCCACAACGTATTATGCTGAACCTGTAACAACGGTGTTTACGAATCATTACGATTTTGGCGGAGAAAAATCAGTGGGTGGAAATTTAAATGGCGGTTCCATTGGAGGAATAAATATTGCCAGCAAGTTTAACACGACTGCAAGTATTAGAATTGATAGTATTAAAGTGTTGCCTAATGCAGCAGGTACTTTAACCGTTGCATTGCAGAATGCCGGTTCAGCTACTAATATATTATCCTTTAATCAAGTAATAAGTGCTGCACAGGTCGGGATCTTTGTGAATGTTCCGGTAAACTTTGCTATTGCCGGTTCGGGTAATTTTCAGTTAACTACTTCGGGCATTAGTTGCTCTTTTAATAATGCATACCCTGCGGCTAATTACGCTCTCCCCTTTATGAATTTGGGCGGAGTATTCTCTATTGTTGGTGGATCAACAACCCCAACAGGTGCAACAAGTACGGGCGTTTATGGAACTTCCTACAACTGGAGCATTACTACCTCTTGTCCAACAGGTGGAGCAAGGGTGCCTGTAGTTGTGAATTTAAATCCGGCAAGCCTAGTTTCTGTATCACCTGCTACTTCTTCCTTCTGTGTAGGAGGTTTCGCACAACTGGTAGCTTCTAGTCCTACAGCTTATAGTGATTACGGCTGGACTCCCGTGACTAATCTATTTCTTGATTCACTTGGAACTAATCCTTATGTAGCCGGTACTAATGAAGATACCGTTTATGCAATACCTTCTGCTGCCGGAAGTATTACTTATACTGCGTCAACAGCAAACACTGGTTGTACTAACACCTCAACCGCCATCGTTACAGGAGCTGCTACTCCTATATTCACGATAGCAACGACTACCCCAAATCTGTGTAACAGTGATACTGCACGTGTCTCCATAAATGTGACGGCGCCGGTTGCAAATAACTACACCGTTACTTCCATTCCTTATGCTCCACTGAGTCCTGCAGGTTCAAGTGCATGGGGTGCCGGCCCTTCTGGTGACGATGCACAAGTAGCGAGAACAATTCCGTTTCCATTCACGTATTTCGGAGTGAGTTACACGAATGTAAATATTTACACGAATGGCTTTATTCAGCTAGGTACTACCAGTAGTTCTACAACCGTATATGGTTCGGCAATTCCGAATGTTGCCGCTCCCAATAATATCATTGCCCTGGCCTGGGAAGATTTGAATGCGGTATCACCTGACAGTATTCGTCATTACACGGTGGGCACTGCTCCAAATCGTAGTTTCGTGGTGGAATGGGTCGGCGTTGACTTCTTTGTGACTGGTGGTAATGTGAGCGGACAAATCGTATTGAATGAAGCAGATAATACAGTTGATATCTACCATACCAATATTGATAATAATGCCAACCAGACATCCTGTGGTATCGAGAACAGCACCGGTTCCTTTGGTGTAACGCCTGCGAACCGTAACTTCTCGGTTTGGACTCCCAATCCGGTTGCGAACGAAGCGTGGAAATTTGCACCTGTTTCGGCTGCAAGCATTCAATGGTCAGGCCAAAATATTATTGGTTCAACTACTGGTTCTAGTATTACTGCTTTACCTGGTTCATCCAGTTATTATGTTGCGACTGTTACTAATCCGTTAACAGGATGTACAAAATCTGATTCAGTACAAGTTACTTTCGCAGTTTCTCCTACTCCATTTATGGTGCAGAACGATACCACTTTATGTAACCCGGCTCAAATCGATATCTCGGTAGCTGACGCTGGTGCATATAGTGGTGGATATCCAAGCGGAACTCAGTTTACTTGGAGTGCCATTGGAGTTCCAATTGTTGATTTAGATTCTATTAATTCAAGTTTTGGCTCTACTTACTCAGTAATTATAACGTTGCCTAATGGATGTACTGCTAATTCTGATACCATAACAGTATTAACTAAATCAGTTGCTGTAGTAGATGTAATTACTAACGCATCTTGTGTTGGTGGTGGATCTGTTGAAGCTACAGTAACTAGTGGA
>JANOPQ010000089.1:0-8351 GCA_031421935.1 Bacteroidota bacterium
AGCAACTGTTCGTGGCGACAGCAAACTTGAAACTTTTGTGCCTTGAGCGAACATTTTTGGAATTACTTGGACAACAACAACCACACCTTCTAATGCCAACGCTTCAAAAAACAATTGTAAAAAAAGCCCACCCACTCCATCGCACAAAACACACTTTCATTTTTTTCCGATATACGAACCACCACTAAAAAAAATGAAAGAGTGTTTTATCAACAGTTTTAAGAAATTCAGAATATGGAATTATATCTTTGACTACTTTTAAAATCTATTTTATCAAAAGGAATGGCTGACAAAAAAACTTTATCAGAGCAGGACTTTTGCAAAAAGTTTATTACAACCGAGACAAGACAACAATAAACCAATATGAATACAAAAATTATCCTGCAAAATATCTCCAAGCATATTACTCTCATAGAGGAAGAAGAAGAATATTTTGTGTCCTTATTGAAAGAAAAGGTATTTAAAAACAAACAATACATCACTTGGGAAGGAGATGTTTGTAAGCATATAACTTTTATCAATAAAGGCTGTTGCAGAATTTTTAATATTGATAAAAATGGATTTGAGCATATTCTCCACTTTTCCTCACAAGATTATTGGGTGGGTGATTTGTACAGCATTGTTACGCAAAAGCCAGGTGTACTTTTCATTCAGGCTATGGAAGAAACGGAAGTATTGCAAATTACCAAAACAGATTTAGATAATTTATATTTAAAAATTCCAAAATTTGAACGGATGTTTCGCCTTTTAGCAGAGAATGCTTATGTACAAACGCAAAACAGAGTGATGGAAGGCATGGGCTTGACTGCAAAAGAACGATATGCTATTTTCAATAAAAAATATGATGCGATAAAACATTTATTGCCTCAAAAACAAATTGCTCTTTACTTAGGTGTTACACCAGAATTTTTTAGCCGAATGAAAAAAAGCAAGAACTCTTAACCTAGGTCATTGGTAGAAGGTATGCCCTAAACTACTTTTGTGTTTAAATAATTTAAAATTATAAAAACATGAAGGTAAAATCATTAGCACTAGCAGGCTTACTGCTTACAACTGACTTGGCATTTGCCAGCACTCCACAATCCGTAAATGTTATAAAATTTGGCGATGCCACTACTTTATTTGTTGGCGATAGCAAATCGGCTACTTTGTATGCTTATACTGTGGCTTCCAGCACCAATTCCGAATCCCAAAAAGCTTACAACATCCATGATTTAAGTAACAAAATTGCCACTTTCGCAAAGGTTGGAGTGATGGACTTTATCATTCGAGACATGGCAATAAATCCAACCTCAAAGGAAGCGTATATTGCTTTTGATACCAAAACAAAAACAGGTTATGTTTCTCAAATTATTGTAATAAATCAAGCAGGAACAATCCGCAATTTTGATTTAGATGTTACAAAACACACCGAAACTAAAATCAACGATGCTCCCACCAACGACTTAATAATTTGGGATAAAACTTCATTACGTTCTATGACCTTTACCGATATAGATTTTTACAAGGGGAAAGTATATATAAGCGGAATGAGTAATGCAGAATTTTCCTCAGCATTAAGAGTAATTGACTTTCCCTTTAACAATAAAGTTCTGACGTCCTCTGTTGAAATTTTTCATGCTGTTCACGGTCAAAACGAAACCAGAGCTCCAATTCAAACTTTGCAATTTGTAACTTTAAATAACGAAGATTACATATTGGCAGCTTATACCTGTACGCCTTTAGTCTTGATTCCTGTAAAAGAAATTAAAGACGGAGCACATATTGTAGGTAAAACCATTGCCGAAATGGGCTACGGAAATACCCCTGTAGATATTATTAAATTTCAATCGGAGGGTTTTGATAAAAAACCTTACGAGGGCATTATTTTGGCCAATAGAAACAGAACCGCACAATTTGTAAATATAAATGATATAGCAAAAAGTGCTACTGAAAATAATATAGGTTATGTAGGAATGGTAGAGCATACTGGAACTCCTGTAAACAATTTGCCTATGACGGGATTGTTGCAAATGGACGACCAAGATGGTTATCATATAGCAACTATGAGAAGAAATGATGAAACAGGAAGTTTGGAATTGATCTCTTTTTTGAAGAATATGTATTTACGATTAGATGAATTCGTATCGGAATACGACCAACCTACTTACAAATACGAAGGGCAACAATTACAAATGAAAGGATATCAAAATATGATGATTCAAGATTTAGGAAAGGACAAATTTTTGAAAAAATAAAAGTTGTGTGATAAGGTTATACCCGTAAAATCAATTTGACCTTTAACCATTCTAAAAAAGAATTATGAAAAAGTTATTTGACCTCTGTAATTACAATGCAAATATCAATCTGATATTATTAATTAACCGTTTAACAATAGCCTGTTTTATGTTGGTGCATGGTTTAGGTAAACTTACAAAACTAGGAGGTTCTGAAACTATTCAATTTACTGATCCTTTGGGAATAGGTTCAACACCCTCTTTGTTACTTACTGTTTTTGCTGAAGTTTTTTGTTCCGTACTAATATTTGTTGGTTTAACCACCAGATTAGCAACAATTCCTCTAATAATTACCATGTTAGTAGCAGTATTTATGGTTAACGCAAATAATCCTTTTGGAGATAAAGAAATGGGATTGCTTTATCTCTTAGTATATCTCACCATAGCCATAGCAGGCCCAGGGAAATACTCCATTGATAGTCTAATATTTAAAAAAATAAGTTAGTAATACGGCTCTAAAACACAATATTTAAATTCAGTTGCACATCAAACTGTGCAACTGAATTAATTAGCTTAAAAAAAGACAATGAAAAAATCAAGATTAGAAGCATTTAGTGATGGCGTTTTAGCCATCATTATTACGATAATGGTATTAGAATTAAAACCACCTAAAGCGACTAGTTTAGAAGGCTTAGGTTCAATCACCCCTATTTTTATCAGCTATTTAGTAAGTTTTATATATGTAGGGATATATTGGAATAGTCATCATCACCTCTTTCAAATTACCGAAACAGTAAATGGAAAAATACTTTGGGCTAATTTACATCTTCTATTTTGGCTTTCATTAATCCCCTTTACTACTTCATGGATAGGAGAAAATCATATAGAGGCAGTACCTGTTGCTCTTTATGGATTTGTATTTCTAATGAGTGGTATTAGTTTTCTCATATTAAAAAGTCACATCCTTAAAAATCATGAAAAATCCGCATCCATTCATCAAATGATTGGTTCACACAAAAAAGAATATATGTCACTTGCTATTTATGTGGTAGGGATTGGTTTTGCTTTTATCAATACTTACATAGCTATTGCATTTTTTATGGGCGTTGCATCGGTTTGGTTTTTACCTGACACAAGAATTGAAAGAAAAATAACTAACTTATAATATATTATGGACAGAAAAAATTTTATAAGAAAAGGGTTTCTCGGTTCGGCAATTTTTGCCTCATCAGGTGCAATTGCTGGTTTGGTAAACAATAATATTGACGAGCTGAAAGACTTGGACGTTTTAGGATTTAATCATTTACCCAATACAAATTCAAAAATTATGGACAATATAGTTATTCACAAAGCAGACACACGAGGCAAAGCAGATCATGGTTGGTTGCAAGCCTGCCACACTTTTAGTTTTGCCAATTATCAGAATAGGGAGCGAATGCACTTTGGTGTTTTAAGAGTTTTAAATGATGATATAATTGATGCAGGTATGGGCTTTGGCACACATCCACACGACAACATGGAAATCATTACCATTCCTTTGGAAGGTGCCGTAGAACATAAAGATGGTATAGGTAATTTAGGAATTATTGAGCATGGCGATATTCAGGTAATGAGTGCTGGCAGTGGAATTACACACAGCGAATACAATAAAAACAAAGACCAAAAATTAAAACTATTACAAATTTGGCTTTTCCCAAATAAAAAAGATGTAAGTCCTCGGTACGATCAGATGACATTAAATTTGAAAGACCGACACAATAAATTTCAACAAATTCTTTCTCCAAATGTGGACGATGCCGGTGTGTGGATTCATCAGAATGCTTGGTTTCATTTAGGAAAATTTGATAACGATTTGTCAATAAACTACGATTTAAAAGATAAAACCAATGGCGTATATGCTTTTGTGGTAAATGGCAATTTTATTGTAAACGAGCAAAACTTGAACCAGAGAGATGGTATGGGGATTTGGGATGTTGACAAACTAAACATCAAAGCCATTTCGCAGGATGCAGAATTACTATTGATGGAAGTACCAATGACGATTTAAAATATGATACAAACAAAAACACTTCAAGGATTTAAAACGGAAATTGGCAATAATACACATAGCATTGTTGCCGATGAACCTATATTATTAGATGGAACCAATCAAGGGCTTTCTCCCTTCGAATTACTAGAGGCGTCCTAGGCATCGTGTAGTAGCATTACTATACGTATATATGCCGAAAGAAAACAATGGGAGTTGCAGGAAATAGATGTGCGTACAAGCCTAATATATGGCATGGATAAACAGTTACTTTCCATAAAAAAAGAATTATTCTTAAATGGAAATTTATCCGAAGACCAACAACAACGTTTGCACACAATTTCTAGTAAATGTCCTGTGCAGAAGGTATTAGAAAAAAGTATAGAAATCCAATCAATTCTAAAATAAAAAATATGAAAGATATTATTAAAAATTATTCCAATGAAGAACTAACCATTATATGGCAACAAAGCAAATGTATTCATTCAGCAGTTTGCCTTCGAGAACTTCCAAAAGTTTATATCCCACACGAAAAACCATGGATAAAAATAGAAAATGCTACAACAGTTGAGTTAAAAGCACAAGTAAGCAAATGCCCAAGTGGTGCACTGAGCTATTCAATGAACGACAATGAAAACAAAGAAGCCGAAAGTATGGAAACCAAAGTTGAGGTTTTGGCAAACGGACCACTTTTAGTTTACGGTACATTGAAAGTAACCGACAAAGAAGGCAATCCCGAAATAAAAAATAAAACCACAGCCTTTTGTCGATGTGGATATTTTGCCAACAAACCATATTGTGATGGGACACATATAAAAAATAAATTTGTTGGATAACCATTCTTATAAAATGCTAATTCTAACTAATCGAAGTAGACGGATAACAATAAATGGTATAGTTTTTATCGGAATCTGTTTGGTTTTGAGTTTAAAAGTAAATGCTCAAAATATTGCTCCAAAAGTACTTGAAGTTTATCCAACAACAGATTCTATTCCTGTAAATATTCTTAGATTTTATATTCAGTTTTCTGCTCCAATGCAAGAAATGAATATTTTAAAACATATAAAATTAAGCAACGAAGAAAGTAAAGACATAACAGGTGTTTTCTTTGAAAATCAATATGAACTATGGAATGAAGAACGAACAAAAGTTACACTTATTATAGATCCAGGAAGAGTTAAGTTAGGGCTTCTGGCAAACAATAAAATGGGTAGAGCCTTTGATGAAGATAAAAAATACACTTTAACCATAGATAGTTTATTGATGGATTTCAATGACCGAAAATTAAGTGGAAAATTCACCAAAACATTTATTGCAATAAAAGAAGATAGGGTTTCACCCGACACCGAAAATTGGAAACTACTACTACCGAAAGCGAATTCAAGTGACGCAATACTTATTGAATTTCAAGATAAAATCGACCATGTTTCCGCGCATACTTTAATTAAAGTTTTTCAGAATAAAAAAGAAATTCAAGGGCAAATTTCATTAAGTAATCAAGAACAAAATTGGGTCTTCAAACCCTTTAAAAATTGGGAAAAAGGAAATTATTCAATTATTATAAATCCAAGATTAGAAGACATTGCTGCAAATTCGTTAAATCAAATATTTGATCACAACCCCTTAGACTTTAAGTCAAATAACAGCGATAATATTTCTATAAATTTTACCATTAAATGAAAAAGACCACACTTCTATTTTCAATATATTTAGCTCTGAGTTTTACAGCAGCAGCTCAAAGTTTGCCACCCATAAAAACGCTAAGAGCAGAAGAGAATTATATCATCTTACTAAAAAACGACACACTTCGTAATGCTTCTTTTCTAAATAAATTAAAAGCGATTCCATTCAACAAACATAAATCAATTTATTTAAGTTTGGGTGGCGAATATAGACCCCGATGGGAATATACCGATAATAAAAACTGGAGTGCCAACCAAACAGCAGATGAAAATTATTATTCTCAAAGAATAATGTTTCACACCGATTTACATTTAGGAAAACATGTTCGTGTCTTTGGCCAATTGACACACGGCTTTGTGTCAACAGAAAAGCCAGTTTATGTACAATCTGACACATTAGATTTGCATCAAGCATTTGCTGAATTCAACATTCCAATTAAAGAAGTAACTTTAAAATTACGAGCTGGAAGGCAAGAGTTATTGTTAGGTTCTGGGCGCTTAATGGCTTTCAGAGATGGTCCAAACAGTCGCTTGAGTTTTGATATGGCTCGAATTATGCTTGACAGAAAAGGATTTAATTTTAATCTTTTTTTTGGTAGAGAAGTAAAAGTGCCAAATGGTGTTTTTGATAATAAATCAATCGATGCTCCTTATAGTTGGGGAATGGAGTTGATAGCTAATACCAAGAAATTTTTAGGATACACAACCATTTACTACATAGGTTTTGATGCAAAATCAATAAAATATAATGATGGCATAAATCCTGAAACACGGCACACATTTGGATTGAGACGCTTTGGCAATTTGGGAAAAAGATTTCAATATAATACCGAAGTCAATTATCAATTTGGGGAATTTGGAGATAAAGCTATTAGTGCGTTTTCGATTGAAGGCGATTGGCATTACAATTTAATTAACACAAAATTCAAACCCGATTTAGGTATGAAATTAGATTATGTTTCAGGTGATAAAAACCAAGGTGATGATAAGTTGGGGACATTCAATCCTTATTTTAATAACCCTGCCTATTTTGGCTTAATATTGCAAGTAGCGGCAATGAATTTATTTGATATTCACCCTTCAATAAAATTACAATTAACAGAAAAATTAAAGGCAACTGCCGAAGCTGATTTTTATTGGAGAGCACAACTTAATGACGGTTTATATAGCGGTTCAAAATCTTTGCTACGAGCTTCTAACAACAGCCAAAGTCGCTGGATTGGTTGGCAAAGCGGTCTAAAATTAGAATATGAAATCAATCGGTATTTAAAATTATCCAACGAAACTTATTATTTTATAGCAGGTGATTTTGTAAAAGAAACAGGTGATTCTAACCCTACTTTTTACAACGGGTTGACGATGTGGATTGGATTTTAAAAAGCACGAGTGTATAATACGGGTTTAACAAAATGGGCGGTTCAGTAGACAGAAAGTAAAAACACTCAAAGGACAAGTCAAAATAGTGCAATCGCCAACGCTAATTCATGCAAACAGACAATCATTTTGAAAAGAAAAACAGAGAATTATTTGTTCTTCAAAAAATAGATGGACAATGGAAAATTGCCCTATACATGTTTAATAAAATGATGTAACAAAGGCAGAAACAAAAAGTCCACCTACAAAAAATACACTCTTGCAAGCTGCTAAAAGCCAACGCTAAGGCAAAGCTTGCAAGAGCGTATTTTTTTTCCCACCCAAATATTTCCACCCCTCTTTTTTTATAAATTTATTTTTTCCTTCGCACAGGCTTTCTGCAAACTTATACCGACATCGCCAAACAACTAAACAACTTTTAAAAATCACCGTTTACAACAACGAAACGACAAGAAAATATTAGCATCTCGACAATAACGAATAAGAAAAAAACATACTTTTAACGACAGACAAAATCGAAAGCATGACGAACAGATTGGAAAATACAGCAGCTGGTAACAGCACCGACAAGAAATTGGCGGTTCGGTGGTTAAATGAAGCTTTGTGCTTCGTATCAAGTTCAGTGGTGGCAGACAGTTTTCGTCTCAGAAATCGCCAACTTCTTGTAGCTGCAAACCGTCAGGCTGTGAAAAAACAGCCTTCTAGGTTTCAATTGCCAATTTACATTCATTAAAAACCCCATCATGGCATTTTCTTCGATTTAAGGAAGTGATTTTTTATGTTGCTAATGGATGTTGAAAAATTCTGATGGCGTACATCGACTTAAAATACGTCAGTTTTAATAAAAATTGAGTTATCCTTCTGTAATCCGGTGTCCATTTTTTGAGTTTTGCTATTAATTTCTCCATTCCTAGAATATTCATGCATCGTTTGATGTTGTAGACAAGCATTATTAAACTCATTTCTCCATTTACCTTTTCCAAACCGACTAAATTGGTGTGGTTGTATCCCCACTTTAGTTTTATAGTACCAAAGATATGTTCGTTAATTTCT
>JANOPQ010000090.1:0-1921 GCA_031421935.1 Bacteroidota bacterium
ATGATGAATAAGTGGAAAAATAATCCCAAATTATTTTTGTCTCGATTTTATCAAGAACTATCTTGGCTCACTAAAATGAACTACTCAAATTTTATTGAACTTTCCTTCCTGAAAATGACTTTTTAAGGATAGACTAATTAAATAAAAACGGCTACTTCTATGAAGCAGCCGTTTTTTATTTGGAGTAAAATGGAAGAGTTTTCTTCCCAAGTATTATTGCTTAACTAATTTCTTAGTTGCAATACCTTCGTTGCTGATGAAACGGATAAAGTAAACTCCTTTTGCTAATGACTTCGTGTCAATGTTAGAAGTTACTAAATTGTTCATTTGCTCTTTGTATACTACTTGACCTACCATGTTAAGAATTTCAACATTGATGTTTTGTGCAATAGAACTATTCTTAATAGTGATTACATCAGTAAATGGATTTGGATAGACAGAGAAATCTTTTGCATTAATTTCATTGATACCTGTAGTAAGTGCATTCACAGTAAATGTATATGCGCCTATTGCACCACTGAATCCATCAACCATTACATAATAGTTAGTTCCGCCGAGCAAAGAAACTGTATCAGCCCATGGTGATCCTGGTACCGCTCCTTGAAGACAATCAAGATAAAACAATGGGTCGATGCAAGTAGGAGCTTCAAACACACCTAACCAAATTTGTGCGCCACCTGAAACGGGAGCGTCTGTTACAAATTCAAAATCACCAGAAACTGCAGGTACGAAAGAATACCAAAGAGTATTGTTCGGTGCGCTACACGCAAATCCAGCATTAGCAACATCTGCATCACGCTCATCTACTGCTGTAGCGTAAGTTGAATTTCCAGAATAAATGGTTCCTAAAGTAACTGGAATAGCGTTACAAATAGAATCGTTCGATGGCGCTGGGAAAGGAGTACAGTTCGTAATGGTAGAAGCATTGTTTAATTTGATCGCTGCAATTCCAATTGCTGTAGAACCAAAAGTTGAACAGTCTCCATCTGCATCAAACACTAGATTGTATCTTCCAGTGTAAGGAGCAATAAAGTTTAAGTTGTTAGGACATGCAGCAGCAACATAAGCTCCAGGAATAATAACTCCAACTCCGCCAGCAGCTCCTGTTGAGTCAACAATGGTTAATGAAGCTGGAAAACCAGTACATCCATCTATAAAAAATGTAACATCAGAACCTGCAATTAAGTTGATGAAATATCCATCTCCATCATAATAATCCCAACCTGAACGTGTAGATAATGTATCATGACCAATACACATGTATCCAGTGTATGGTACTGTTGGAGCAGATGGCTCTCCCCATGCAGATGGAGCATAAGTTGACATGGGTGTACATTGGCTGTATGCATCCAATCCAATAAATAAAGTAAACAAAGTAATAAGGGTAAATTTTTTCATGCTTTTTAGTGTTATTTGATTTGAATGGCGAAGTTAAGAATATTAGAGATTTATTAGTTGCCTAAATTGTAAAAGTTATTGTATAGCTTAAAGTGAATATAATCTATCTGACCATATAATAGTTGTATTTATTCGGTGCAGATGGATCGTCTTTTTACTTAGGCGGTGTGTACTCTATTAATAATCAATTTAGTATTAAGCATTTGGGCTTTAATTTCTTTCCAATCTTCTTTAGATATTTTGTACTCCGCAGATCCATCTATCAAAAAATAATATTACTCTATAAAAACCTTAATGCATAAAATGCCGCCTAAATGGAAACCACTAAAACAATAATACACTAAAAAGCAACGATTAGAGGTATGGTAAAAGAGTAAAAATTGAGTGTAAGTATTTCTTTTGAAATTAGTATATCATTTCGAAAACTATTAAATCCTACAGTCCTCATAGAATTTAAAGTGCCCTTACCTTTTAAGCCAATAAACAAGGAGAATTTTCTTGATGAAGCTATTTTATAATTAAC
>JANOPQ010000091.1:0-9265 GCA_031421935.1 Bacteroidota bacterium
AAAGGTAGTCATATGCTCCGCTTTCATTTAAATTACAGATAATCATCGTGTTAAATGTTAAAGCGAATTTAAATATGGATAAATCTGGCCATTTCTTTCAAATGTAACTACTTAAGTAGATCCCTTAATTATTTATGCTTCAATACGTAAATTACAGCAAAGAATAGAACATATTTAGTATTGCACCGTATGAATGATATATGATTTTGAAAAGAAATCTCTTCTGTAAATGTGGGCGTGAAGTGAAATTGACAATCTTAATGTTTGTGTTTTCGCTTTGCACTTTAACCTCTGTATGGGCTCAAAATCCAACAGCATCATTTAGCGTACCCAATAATCAAGGTTGTTTGCCTTTTAATGTTCAGTTTACAAATACATCTCAGAATGCGGTTTCATATCAATGGAATTTTGGAAATGGAAATACTTCCGTCTTAATGAATCCAAGTAATGTTTTTAATACAGCTGGTACTTTCAATATTTCTTTGACTGTGGTAGGTAGTTCAGGTTTGTCAAGTACTACATCTTCTCAAATCATTGTAAATCCAAAACCTATTGCTGATTTTAATGTGACACAGACTACGGGTTGCCAAAGCAGACAAGTTTTTACATTCCAAAATTTATCCTCACTTTATGATTCATGTGTTTGGGATTTTGGAGATGGTACTACGAGTAATTTAACACATCCTTTACACACTTATTTAATCTCTGGAACTTTTAGTGTAACGCTTGTAGTATACAATATACAATTAGGATGTAATGCAGTTAAAGTAAAAAGTAGTTATATAACTGTATTTCCATCTCCTTCAGCTATTATATCAGTTAATGATTCTGTTACCTGTAATAAAAATTTTGGCTTTCAGTTTTCTGCACAAATGCAAAATACGAATTCTTGGAACTGGAATTTTGGTGATGGAACAAGTTCTACGCAATTAAATCCTTCGCACACATACAGCGATACAGGATTTTATAATGTTTCTCTAATTTTAACCAGTAATAATGGATGCGAAGACACTGTTTTAAGAAACAATTTTATTCATATAAAATGGAATCCAGTTCCTTTAATTTCAGTTTCTGAAGATTCGGGATGTAATCCCTTTTACCTTTCATTAATTACCAATTACTATTCTGGTGCTACATATAGTTGGAATTTAGGAAATGGAGTTATAAAGAATGGTTCAGCGGTTTATTATACTTACCCTGATTCGGGTATTTTTCCTGTTTTGTTGAATTTAACTTACAATAATGGTTGTTCGCAATCACAAACTGCAGGGCCCATCGTTGTCTTTCCTCGACCTTCATTTAACTATTCCTTTACGAATGGACTAGGTTGTGCTCCTTTGCCGGTTCAATTTACTATTTCAACAACAAGTGGACCTTATTCATGGAATTGGGATTTTGGCGATGGTCAGACCTCAAATCAATTTAATCCATTACATACTTATACAGCGAATGGAAATTATCAGGTACATCTAGAAGCTACATCAATTAATGGTTGTAAACTAGGGTTCCCTTTGAATGGATTTGTTAAAGTTTTTTCACCAGACGCATTATTTTCACCTGATGTAACGAGTGGGTGTGCTCCGTTATTAGTAAATTTCAATAATTTATCTATTAATGCTAACTCATGGCTATGGCAATTTGGTGATGGAACAAGTTCGACATTACAACATCCTTCGCATACTTATGCTAACAATGGATCATATCAAGTTGTATTAATTGTGAATGATGTGAATGGTTGTTCGGATACTCTTGTTTATCCAGTCTTGATAAATGTGTCACAAACAACTGTAAATTATGTGCCACCACCTGTAATCAATGGATGTGCTCCTTTTGCAGTTAATTTTTCTGATGCTTCTGGTGCAGGGTCTTTTTTATGGGATTTCGGAGATGGGACTACTTCTACCAATGCAAATCCATATCATGTTTATTCATCGCCTGGTGTGTACACCGTTTCCCTAACTACATGGATGCCGAACGGTGGATGCGAACAATATATACAAAATTTTCAAACATTTAATATTGATGGAGCCTATCCAGGTTTTACATATACCGTAAGCCCTTGCCCTCCTTATGAAGTATTTTTTACAGACACTTCTATAAATGCTTCATCTTGGCAATGGAGTTTTGGGGATGGAGGTAGCTCAACTCTGCAGAATCCTTCGCATATTTATCCGGGCCCCGGTATGTACACCATTAAGCTAATTTGTACAACTCCAAGTGGATGTACCACAACTTTAAATGCAACAAATGCAGTTGTCATTACGGGACTTGGTGCTCAAGGAACTTCTTTTACTTTGGATACAGTTGCTCCTATAAATGTACAATTTGCTGCAAATTCTACAGGCGCAACTTGGTGGTTATGGACTTTTGGAGATGGGAGTACTTCTACTTTAGAAAACCCAACGCATGTATATCAAAGCTTAGGTCCATTTACAATAACATTGACAATCGGAAATGATAGTTGTCAATATACTTACAATTATCCACCTATTACTTTCGGACCCAATACTGGATCAGGAGGCGGATTAGGTGGTGGTGTTCCACCAACTCCCCCTCGTGTTTATAACTGTGCACCCTTCACTGTAAGTTATACAAATCCTGATCCATCAGCTATTGGTTGGTTGTGGAATTTTGGAGACGGAAATACATCTAATTTACCTTCGCCTACACATGCTTATTCGGATAGTGGTGCTTTTGTAACTTCACTCTATCTCTATTATAGTAGTGGTCTAGTAGATTCTTTAGTGTTTAATGATACTTCATTTGTTGTAAAACCAATTAGTGATTTTACAATTAATAAAACTAATTTATGCAATGGTGTTGTGGTAGATGTATTAACTACAGCACCTGGCAATAATTTTAATTGGGACTTTGGATCAGGTGTTACGTTCAATACAACTACAGCTACGTATACTTATCCCAACGTTAATGCTAGTTATATGATTAGTTTAAATGTTACGGATTCAAATAATTGTTCATCATTTGTTGCAAAATCATTTGCCATCAATGCATCAAACCCTATTACTGCAAATACCAGAAGAGCTTGTGCAGGCGATTCTATTTCATTTAATCCAGGCAATGTAAACTATGCACAGTATTTGTGGGATTTTGGAGATGGTTCTACTTCAACTTTGAAATATCCTTTGCATGCTTATCAAGATAGCGGTTTGTTTGTTGTTTCGTTGCAAGTGATAGATATGAATGGATGTCTATTGACATTCAATATGGCTTATGCTATAGAAGTTTTTAATCCAATTGCAAATTTCAGTTACAATCCTCCAATTACAAATTGCAGCTCGCTTTATGTTGAGTTTATCAATACATCAACAGGTAGTTCTTCTTATTTCTGGACTTTTGGTGGTAGTGCTATTTCCAGTCAAATGAATCCTAATTATAATTTTATAACTTTAGGTTATCAAGATGTATCGCTTGTTGTAAGTAAAAATATTTGTAGGGATACACTGGTTATGGATAGTGTGTTTTATGTTAGTAATCTGATTCCGGCCTTTACTTCATCCGTTAGTTCTTATTGCGCTCCTGCCGCTGTAAGTTTTACAGATATTAGTAATGATGCAGTAAGTTGGCATTGGGACTTCGGTGATGGAGATACATCCAATTTGCAAAATCCTGTTCATGTTTATATTGAAAATCCTACTGATTCTGTAACATTAACGGTTCGAGATATTAATGGATGTTTAAAGTCTATTTCTCAGAAACAATCAGTGATTACTGTTGCATCTATTGCTTTAGTAAATTCAAGTGGATGTAGCCCGTTTCAAGTTGCGTTCACTGATACCAGCCAGAATTCTGTGAATTGGCAATGGAATTTCGGAGATGGCTTCAGTTCGAATTCGAATAGTCCAAATCATATTTATCTGGCAGACGGATTTTATAAAGTTTGCTTAGTAGTAACTTCTACTTCCGGTTGTACAGATACATTAGAAATCGATTCTTTAATTGAAGTGAATTCGCCGGTAGCAAATTTTACAGTAAGTAATGATTCAGGTTGTGCCCCTTTATTGATTTCATTTGTCGATCAAAGTAGTAATGTAGTTTATTGGAATTGGGACCTTGGAAATGGTAATACGTCTGGAAATGCACAACCTTCACTTATCTACGCCACTCCCGGAGTATATGATGTGACTCTTACTGTAACTAATAAATTTGGTTGCTTCGATTCGTTGACCATGGACAGTGCCGTTGTAGTGCAAGGACCAATTCCTTCATTCACCGTTTCATCTGAATTGGGTTGTACGCCTTTCCCTGTTTCTTTTAATAATTTAACAACTGATGCTGTTCGTTATGAATGGCATTTTGGAGATGGAACATTGGATACACTCTTTAATCCTACACATGTGTATACCTCAGCGGGGAACTATTCTGTTACTATGTATGCATTTGATAATTACGGTTGCTCTGCGAATTATTCCTATCCTGTTCCAATAGTAATTGGTATAAGCCCTGAATCCTCTTTTTTAGTGGATGTTACGAGCGGATGTGCGCCATTAACAGTATCGTTATATGATGCTTTGACAGTTGCAGATAGTATCGTTTATGATATGGGTGATGGAACAATTATTAGTGGAAGTTCTCCTGTTTATTCTTACACTACACCAGGTGATTATATTATTACCATGATTGCTTATAATGATGAAGGTTGTTCGGATACTTTAGTGTTTAGTGATACCATTCATGTCTTAACTCAACCGCACGCGGAATTTCTGGTGGATGTAATAGAAGGTTGTAGCCCTGTCATTGTGAATTTTACAAATAATTCTTCTGGATTAAGTAATTCAAGTTTTAATTGGGATTTTGACGATGGTAATAGTGTTTCTTCTTTCAATGCAGCACACACTTATAGCAATCCTGATGTTTACTCGATTACACTTACAGTAACGAATGATAATGGTTGTACGGATGATACAATCATGGTAGACTTAATTGAAGTGTATGATGAACTTCCGCCTCCGATTACGAATATGTTTCGTGTTTCAGTGAATAATTCAAGTGAAGTGGAATTGAACTGGCAACAAACAAATGTAAATGATTTGGATTATTACGAAGTCTATAAATGGAACGATTTGTCGAATGTTTATGATACTTTGGCAAAAGTTTATCACTCTAATAATAGTACAATCACAACCGTTCCAACGTTTAAGGATTCATTGGTTAATACAGATTCTATCGCCTATTCCTATAAAGTGCAAGCGGTAGATAACTGTGGTTTACGACAAGATTTATCGTTGTTGAAAGCACATGAAACAATGTTGTTAAATACAGCTGCTGGTCATCAGCAAGTTTCTCTTTCTTGGAGTCCTTATGGTGGATGTTCAATTTCTGGATATGAAATTTTTAGACAAGAACAAGGGGGTGCTTTAAACTCTATTGGATTTGTTGATAGCCTAACATTAAATTATTTGGACTCGAGTACTTTTTGTCCCTTTGAGTATATTTATAAAGTGAAAGCAATTGCTGTGTGTGGAAATACGATGTATGATTCGTGGAGTAATCCGAGTTCTTCAACGCCAACTAGTTTAGTGTCCGAACAGTTTGTTGATGTAGTACGCTCAACTGTTGTCGATAATCAGTTTGTTTTGACAGAATGGGTGCCACCTGCTATTTTACCAAACTCCGTCTTGAGATATGATATCTTTAGATCAACAGATCAGGTAAATTATTCATTGATAGCAAGCGTTCCTTCATTAATTCTAGATTATTCAGATTTAAATGTAACTGTAAGTGCTTATGAATATTATTATAAAGTATTAGTACGTAATGTTTGTGATGTAGATAGTAGAGAAGGATTATTGGGATCTTCTATTCTGTTGACTAAGCTGGTATCTAGTTCTGGAAATTTTTTGCGCTGGACGCAATATAAAGAATGGAGTACAGGGGTAGATTACTACGTGATTGAAAAATTGAATGAGGCCGGTATCTGGAAAGAAATTGATCGTGTTCCCGGTGCCGTTACAGATTGGGAAGAGAAATAATTTTATTCGCTTTCTTGATGGAGACGTTTAATTCGTATCCAATCAATAGTACAAAGGAGTTAATGTAAAGCCAAATCAGAATCACAATAAGTGTTCCGATGGAGCCGTAAACTTTATTGTATTGTCCAAAGTTATTTAGGAAAAAATTGAAACCTAAAGAGGTTAAAATAATGAGTAGCGTTGCTAAAGAAGAACCTGCAGATATAAATTTTAATTTGTTTTTTTCTGATGGACCAAAGTAATAGAGTAATGAAATGGCTGAAAAGCAAAGAATAAGTAAAATCACCCATTTCCCTGCTGAAATAAGGATAAGTTGCATAATGCTGACGAATACTTTTTTCTCTTCTAGATAAAAATAGATGTATTCGAAAGTTAGTATAAGTCCAATAGCCAAAAACACGAACGAAGCAAGCGTGAGCGTAAGTCCAATGGCCATTATTTTTTTCTTCCATCCAGATCTTTGCTCTTTCCCATGATAGCTTCGGTTAAACCATGTCATTAATGCCATGATTCCATCAGCAGAGACATAAAGTGCGAAGAAGAAACCAAAAGATAATAAACCACCTCTTTGATGTAGAAGAATGTCTTCAATAGTTTCATGCGCCGCTTCATAGGTATTAGAAGGAAGAAAATCTTTTAATAGCTTAAGTAGCTCTTCAGGAAAGGAAGGGATTGGGATATAAGGAATCAACGTAAAAATAAAAATGATTGTTGGAAATAATGCAAGGAAAGAACTAAAAGCCAAAGACTGAGCACGAGTTTGTAAATCATTGTTTCGTAACCTTTGTATAAAGAAATTTCCAACATCATACAATGGCAAACCTTCAAATCCTGGTAGCTTCAAGCTTTTTGAAAATTGAATGAATGGCTTTATAGGCCAAATGTTTAAAATGAATTTGGAGATTTTTCTTTTACTCATTTAACTACTTTAAGGCTCAAATCAAGACTTTTAACACTATGAGTTAAAGCACCAATAGAAATATAGTCTACACCAGTGATTGCATAGCTTCTTACATTGCTCATATTGATACCACCCGAAGCTTCTGTTACCATTTTTCTATCCACAATTAATAAACCTTGTTGAATGAGATTTGGTTCGAAATTATCAAACATGATTCTGTTCGGAATTCCAGTATTAACTGCTTCTTTAACTTCGTCTAAATTTCTAGTTTCGATTTCTATCGGAATGGATATATTTTTCCTCTCCAAATATAATTTTGCTTTTTCAAGAGCTATTTGAATTCCGCCTGCGCTATCAACATGGTTATCTTTTATTAAAATCATGTCATACAATCCAAAACGATGATTGTGGGCGCCACCTGTACGTACTGCTTCTTTTTCTAAGAATCGCAGGAGTGGAGTAGTTTTTCGAGTGTCTAATATTTTCGTATTGGTACCAGAAACTGCATCTACATATTTTTTTGCTGTAGTAGCAATTCCACTCATTCTTTGCATGCAATTAAGAACTAATCGTTCAGCAATTAAAATGCTTTGTACTTTTCCTTCAACATTAAACAATAGATTTCCTTTTCTAATTTCTTCACCATCCGTGGCAAAAAATGTTAAGATTAATTCAGGATCTACTATTTTGAAAATCTCTTTGGCAACATTTAACCCTGATATAATTCCATCTTCTTTTACTAGTAAATGTGCTTTGCCTATTTGGTCGACGGGAATAGTGGATTGTGAAGTATGATCTCCATCTCCAAGGTCTTCCGCCAACGAGGCTTTAATAAATTCGCTAAGCTCCATATCCTGCAAAATTGCAAATTCTGAATCATTTAAAAGGATTAAAATTAAAAAAGCTGCTTCTAATGATAGAAGCAGCTTTTTTACATGTTGTTGATGTTTATTCTTTCATGAATCGTAATTCTTGAATTATAGCTGAATTTCCTTGTTGTTTCATGTAAAAGTAGGTTCTGTATACTTGACCTGAATTCGTAACTAAACTACCAATCGCGTATCGTGCACCTTCTTTTGATTCACCTTTATGAATTATGGTGAAAGAGCGAGGTTGATTTTTTAAAAAGAAATCTTTTAGGATTTGTTCTGCTTGAACTTTACTGTAAACTTCTTCTTGAGAAATGATAGTAAGATCAATAGTATTTCCGAAATGCCTTGATACTGAACGGGCATCACCGGAACGAAGCGAAGTCGCGATTTCATCTAATAGGTCGTTTTGTGCGAATGTTTGACCTACACTTAGGATGATAATACTGATGATGGTGATAAGGTTTTTCATTTTTTATAATCGACTTTAGACGGCAAACTCCTTGCCAAAAATGATTTTATCGTATTTATTATCCAATTTTACCAAAATTACATGCTTTTTTGGTTGCTATCGCATAAATTGACCCGTGTTATTAACAGTAAAAATTCATAATTAATATTTAAAATATTGAAAATCAAGGTATTATTTGTAAATAAGACAGTAGGCAGCTGGGTGAAGGAGGGCTTGACTGAATATAAAAGTCGGCTGAAGCGTTATTTGACTGTCGATTTTATAGAATTAGAAATAAGCACATCCGTTAAAAGACAAGTGCAGGAAATACTTGATGATGAATCTACCAAAATTTTGTCCCATGTGAAGTCAAGTGATCATTTAGTATTACTCGATGAAAATGGAGTCCATGTAAGTTCGGAAGAATTTGCAAAATGGCTGAATAAAAAATTTGTTTCTATTCAAGGAGATTTAATTTTTGTTGTAGGTGGAGCTTATGGATTTCATTCTAATTTAAAAGAAAGAGCAAATGAACAATTGTCATTATCAAGTATGACATTTACGCATCAAATGGTAAGAGTGATTTTTGCAGAACAGTTGTATCGTGCAATGACTATACTCAAGAATGAACCTTATCATCATTCTTAGCTATCAATTCTTGATAAATAGTATGATAACAATTAACACCATTTTCAAGACTAAATAATTCAATAGCTTTTCTGCGAGTAAATTCTCTATCCAATGTTTTTTCCAAGTTTAGAATCTCTTCTGAACATCGATCATATTCTTTTTCATCGAATGATTTACATATTACTCCTGACTGTGATTTTGTAATCATCTCATCTGTATCTCCAATTCCAGTATTGCAAATTACAGGAATTCCCATACTTAATAATTCGCCAAGTTTTGTAGGAGAGCTTGCAATTTTTGAAAAAGCTGGTTTAATGAAAAATAAAGAAATATTACAGAGTGATAATAGGGCCGGCAAATCATTTCTCTTCGATGATGTAAAAATTAATGAATCTAAAGGCACTCCAATCTTTTCTGCCATTTT
>JANOPQ010000092.1:0-15639 GCA_031421935.1 Bacteroidota bacterium
CTTTATCGCCATCACCAATTCTTTTATAGTCTTTCGCCTCTGGTAAAATTTTATAATTTTTTCCGTCGGTTAATACAAACATCGATACTTCAATTCCATCTAAGAATTCTTCTATTACGACCTTCTCTCCAGCTTTACCAAACTTTGCATCACCAAGCATCGCTTTCAATTCGTCTTTTGCTTCTTGTAAATTATCGAGGATGAGAACTCCTTTTCCTGCAGCCAAACCATCTGCCTTTAATACGTAAGGTGGACGCAATGTTTCTAAAAAACGATAACCATCGTCTAACTTCGCAAACGTAAAACTTGCATAGGCTGCGGTAGGAACGTCATGGCGTTTCATAAAAATTTTACTGAACTCCTTGCTTCCTTCCAACTGTGCGCCCATCTTAGAAGGACCAATAACGGGAATATGTTTTATTAAATTATCCGCTTCAAAAAAATCGACTATACCATTCACCAAGGGATCTTCAGGTCCCACTAAAATCAAATCCACTTTATTCTCCAATACAAATGTTTTGATACTTTCAAAATCGTTCGGTGATACATCAACGTTAGTTCCTAGCATGGCGGTTCCTGCATTTCCAGGAGCAATAAATAACTGTTCACATTGCGCACTCATCGTCAAAGCACGCGCAAAAGCATGTTCACGGCCACCGGATCCTAGAAGTAATACTATTGACATTTCTTTGATTTAACTTATTCTAAATTTTATTATTTCAACTCCGTAAATTGTTTTCTAGCTGCTGGCTACTAGCTGCTAGTTGCTAGTTTCGTGTCGAGAAGATTTGTTTGAAACACAGACGTAAAGGACTTCGGACAAACTTCTGAGCGCAGCAATTTACCAATTCACCAACCCACCAATTTACCAATTCACAATTACCACTTCGGTGTTACCCCCATATTGTACAACATAAACGAATACGTATCCGCTACTTCCTCTATGGTTTTGCTCAATGGTTTTCCGGCACCGTGTCCGGCTTTTACATCTACGCGAATGAGTACTGGGTTAGTTTCCTTTTGATTTTCTTGCAACGTAGCGATGTACTTAAACGAATGCGCTGGCACTACACGATCATCGTGATCGGCAGTGGTTACCATCACTGCAGGATAATTTGCAGGCTTGATATTATGGATGGGAGAATACCCATAAAGATTTTTAAAATGCGCGAGCGTATCACTTGATCCGTACTCAACTACCCATCCCCAACCAACAGTAAACTTGTGGAAGCGTAACATGTCCATTACACCCACTTGAGGAAATGCAACTTTGAATAACTCGGGGCGCTGATTCACGACGGCGCCAATTAACAATCCACCATTCGATCCACCTTGCACTGCCAAATAAGACGGCGAGGTATATTTTTCATTGATAAGATATTCAGCTGCCGCAATAAAATCATCAAATACATTTTGCTTCTTCAACAGCATTCCAGCTTTATGCCACGCATCGCCGTACTCACCGCCGCCACGAATATTTGCCATTGCGTAAACGACACCTTGCTCGAGGAGTGCGAGGCGCGTTGCACTGAATCCTGGATTTAAATTTACATTGAATCCACCGTAAGCATATAGCAATGTTGGATTTTTTCCTTCGCGCTTCAATCCCTTCTTGTAAACAATAAACATCGGAACTTTTGTTCCATCCTTACTTGGATAAAACACTTGCTCGGTAGTATAATCGTCTGGATTAAACTTCACGCCGGATGAACGGAACTTCGAAACTTTTTTATCGGCAATACTATAACGGTAAATGGTAGGAGGATACGTGAAAGAGGTAAATGTGAAAAACACTTCTTTATCGTCGATGTATCCACCAAATCCGGAAGCTGTTCCAATGGCAGGTAATTCCACTTCGTGTTCTTTCACGCCCTCATAAGTATATTGATACACATGAGAAGATACATCTTGCAAATAATTCAAAAATAACTTTCCACCTACAGTAGTAACATTTTCCAACAACGATTTTGTTTCAGGAACTAATATTTTCCATTGCTTCTCGTAATCCATTTCTGGATTGAAAGAATTAAGATCGAGCGAAATTAAATGATTGTTTTGAGCGCCGTGATTTGTGCTTACGATGATTTTACTTCCAACACTTTCTACTACTCCGTACTCATAACTGAAACCTTTGAACAACATCTTCGGAACCATGTTTGGTTGATCTAAATTTTTGTAAAGAATTTCTGTTCCATACGTTCCTTGCGAAACATAAATAAAAAGATACTTTTCATCTTCGGTTACTTGAGCACCATAATAACGCAATGGATTTTCTTTATCCATAAAGATCATTTTATCAGCATCTTGTTTAGTTCCCAATTTGTGATACCATATTTGATGATTCTCATTCTTAGCACTTAACTCTGTTCCAGAAGAAGGTGTTTCATAACGAGAGTAAAAAAATCCATCTTTATACCAAGCGGCGCTGCTAAACTTCACCCATTTCAATTCATCTTCCAACAACTTTGCACCATCCACTTGCATCACTTTAATGGTTTGCCAATCGGAACCACTTTCATTAATTCCGTAAGCTACATGTTTTTTATCGTGGCTAAATCCAAGTAAGCTGATGGCAGCAGTACCCTCCTTCGACATTTTATTAGGATCAATAAAAACCATCGGTGTACCATCAATTCCCTTTTGATAATAGATGACCGATTGATTTTGCAAACCATCGTTCTTATTGAAAAAATAAAATTCACCTACTTTACTTGGCGCCGAAAATTTTTCATAGTTCACAATTTCCGTCAATCTTTTTTTAAATCCATCACGGAAAGGAATTTTAGAAAGGTAAGCATTGGTAACTTTATTTTCTGCTTCCACCCATGCCATCACTTCTTTAGCGGTATCGATTTCCAACCAGCGGTAGGGATCACTTACTTTTGTACCGTGATAATTATCTACGGTATTTCCTTTTGCGGTTTTAGGATAGACTAAAGCTTGTGCAGAAACACCTAGACTTAGAAATGTTGAAACCATACAAACGGCAGTAATAATTTTATAATTCATAAGATTGAAATTTAGATCTCAAATTTAGTTAACCTAGATTGATTATTCCCATCACAAATGTAAATTCATCTAAAAAGATTGAATTAGAAACCTTAAGGAAACCTTCCATCAAAATGATGTTGCAAATAAATACCAATAACGAAGCAAATAGTAAAAAACTACTTCAATTTCAGTTCCTTTTCATTCAGGATAAAACTTGATAAAATCACTCCTGATTTATCGATAGTCACCATTTTCAAGGAGCGATCGCCTTTAGGTCCACTGATGTCGAAACGCGCAAAAGAATTATTCGTTACCAGTGTTTGAGGAACACGATTGGGATTCGCTTTTTCTTTTTCACTCAATGTTCGAGGACGAGAAGTGAGGGCAGAGCATGTAAAATCATACATCTTATATCCACCTTTGGGTTGATAGGTGATCACTTCGGAGAAATGTCGGTCGCCCGATAAAAATACAACGCCTTCAATTTTATAGGAGACAATAAAATTCATCAGCTCGGTGAACTCACATGAATAATTTCGCATGTATTCTGTACCGCTTGTTGGATTCAGCACTTGATTACCTACAGCGATAAATTTAAATGTAGCTGTAGAACCTAGTAATTTATCTTTTAACCATGACAATTGCACAGTGCCAAAAAATTCCTTTTCACAATTTGGTTTTCCTCCTATGGAGTCCCTTAATTGATTCGGTGCTCGGTGTGAACGATCGTCCATCAGAAAAAAATCACCATCACTCCATGAGAAAGAAGAATAAATGCCTGCATCCTTTTCTGTTCCATATGATTTATTTCCCCAATAACTTTTAAATATTTCTTGAGACGAAGATTTTAATTCAAATGAGCGATCAAAATTATCACCCCCATAATCGTGATCATCCCAAATAGCGTAATTAGGTCTCGATGCGAAGACGTCAGATAATTCTTGTGCTTTTCTTTGCAGGGAATAACGATAATTAATTCCGGCGCTTGATCCGTAATCGGAAGGGCGCAGATACACATTATCGCCCAGCCATAAATTAAAACTAGTCGCCATGGAAGCCATGGTTCTTAAGATGTAAGTATCTTGTCCGTAAGGGTCGCCATGTGCATCTAAAACTGGATCGTTAAAATACATACATGAGCCGGCTAAGAATGAAAAATTATAGGGATCTGCTTCGGGATTTGCTTGATGCGGCTTCGTGGTAAATCCATTCATTCGAGAGGCGGGAACTACTTTTCCATTTAACAAAATCTCGAAATTATACGACGTATTCAACTTCAATTTTACCAATTCGAATTTAATTGGGTTGTATGGTTTTCCAAGTTCTGCTAAATAATCCATCTCATAGAAATACTCGGTATTATCCTTTTCCCAATAACGCAACATGGCGGTTTTTACAGATTGGCTTACTTCATACCAAACCAAAACGGAGCGATGTTCGCTATAGCCTAACATGGGACCTGAGATGAGAAGCGGCTCTTGTTGTGCCATGGCTCTTTTCGAGGATATACCCATGACAATCGAAACTAATAGGAGAAACCAAATTGATCTATTCATAATTCTATTCATAAAGACGTAAAAGTACAAAAATCAAAGAATTGCACAAGTTTTTCGCTTTATTCAATGGCTTTTTATCATGCTTCTTTCAAGATACCAAACAAACTCGCTCATTCTAACTATTTTTAGGTACTATAAAATTACTGAAACTCATCAATTTCTTAGAGTATCAATTTAAAATTATCCTTAACTTGGTCAAGAATTATGAAATCGACCATTACGCGCCTAATACTCCTCTTTAGTTTCTTTATTAACCAATCAAACGCTCAAACATTTAGTGTATTTGGAGGAAGTATCCCTGACAACGGGCCTGCTGTCCTTTTTCCCATTAACGTTAGTGGATTACCCACCACAATCGATACGACTTTTGGAGTTATAAAAGTGAGTCTGAATATTACACATACCTATGATGCAGATTTGGATATTTGGCTGATTGCGCCTGACAGTACCTATGTAGAACTCAGTACTGGAAACGGCGGCTCAGGGAACAATTATTTCAACACCAATTTTTACGACACCGTTCCCAATTTTATTGAAAATGGAAATGCGCCATTTGCTGGATCTTATCGGCCAGAAGGATTATTAAACGATGTAAATAATACACAAGATCCCAATGGAGTTTGGAAACTCTATATACGTGATACATATCCAACCGACGCAGGAGTTTTGTATAGTTGGAGCATTACATTTGGAAACAATCCACCTCAGAGCAATCAGATTATTTCTTCGAATTTACCCATTATAAAAATAAACACTTTTACTCAGTCGATTACAGATGATCCAAAAATTCCTGCGAACATGCAAATCATTGACAATGGTCCGGGCGTGCGAAATTATGTTTCAGATTCAGCCACTCTATACAATGGAAATATCGGCATTGAACTTCGTGGATCATCTTCCCAAGGTTTTCCAAAAAAATCATATGGAATTGAAACTTGGGATTCTCTGAACAATGATCTTGATACTTCTTTATTTGGAATGCCGAGTGAAAGCGATTGGATTTTAAATGCAAATTATTCGGACAAATCATTCATGCGAAATGTATTGTCGTATGATCGATCGAGAGCGATGGGCTACTATGCTTCCCGTATTCAATATTGTGAAGTAATTTTAAATGGACGTTATATCGGCGTTTATGTTTTCATGGAAAAAATTAAGCGCGATGCTGGAAGAGTTGATATTGCGAAGTTAACTCCTGCCGATACGACGGGGGATGATCTAACGGGAGGGTATATACTAAAAATAGACAAAACCACCGGTTCTGCTGGTGGTGGATGGACAACGCTTTACAATCCGCCAACAGGTGGCCCTAAGCCAGAAATTCAACATGAGTATCCTGACGTAACTGAAATTTTACCAGTACAGGCTCAGTATATAAAATCGTATTGCGATAGTTTTGAAATTGCTTTGAATGGAACCAACTTTATGAATCCGGCAACAGGGTATCGTCATTTTATTGATGTAGCATCGTGGGTGGATTATTTTATTTTAAATGAATTCAGTAAAAGTGTAGATGGTTATAGAATCAGCACCTTCTTTTACAAAGACAAAAACAGTAATGGTGGTTTGATGAAGATGGGTCCTGTTTGGGATTACGATATTGCTTGGGGAAATGCAGACTATAATGACGGCGATGTAACTTCGGGGTATGCTTATCAATATGTTCATCCTTCCTCTGGTCAGCAAGTTCCTTTTTGGTGGAATAAACTATTACAAGATCCTTATTTTAGAAATACGTTACGTTGCCGATGGGATGATTTGCGTGCGAATATTTTGTCAACAACCGTATTGCATAACTGGATAGACAGTGTAGGACTTTATTTAGATGAAAGCCAAATTCGGAATTTTGAAAGATGGCCCATTTTAGGAGTATATGTTTGGCCCAATCCTTCACCGATTCCTCCAGATTATGCCGGCAATAAACAAGAATTAAAAAACTGGATTACGAATCGTTCCAATTGGCTCGATGCAAACATTCCGGGAACATGTTCATTAGTTGGATTAGGGAATTTAAATGAAGCACGCACTAACGTTATCGCCTATCCGAATCCTGCAAGTGAAAGCACATGGTTGCTATTACCTGAAAATTTAAATGGATTAGCGCAATTAAGTTTTTACAATGAGTTAGGACAATTAATCGCTTCCGAAAAAATTACGATACAAGGGAAAGAACTTTTCATCGACCTACAACATTTGAATCCAGGCATGCATTTGATAGAATTGCGTAAAGGAGATTTGGTGTTTCGCACGAAATTGATGGTTGCTTACGAATAAGATTATTGGTGGATGGAATTTGCAGTTCGCTTAATGGGGGATGTTAGACTTTAGATGTTAGATTTTAGATTTTATAAGTTAGACTGATCTCGACTTTCCTTTGCATAGCTTGTGCCTCCGCTAAAGCTTCTGCGACACGCGGACGACGAAGCAAGGAGGTTCGGGAAGGTTGACTTATTAATTGAATTCTATTTAATGTTGGCCGAAACCAAACTTGATTGAAAAAACCTTTGTGTTCTCTGCGCGACCTTTGTGCTCTCCGTGGTAAAAGAAGACTTCATGATAAAAGAAAATTCAATTCGATTAATGTTTTTCGTTTACCACGGAGGACACAAAGATTTTCACGGAGGACACAGGTAGACTTAATGCCATATATTTATTTTAATAGACTGTAAATTTTTCTCGCTTGGTTAGAGGCTGGAGATTGGTCGCGAGGCTTCGCTTAAAGATGTAAGAAAAAAATCTAAAATCTAAAGTCTAACATCTAAAATCCCTAGTCCAACTTCAACACTGCCAAAAACGCTTCTTGTGGAATTTCGACTGAGCCAACTTGACGCATACGTTTCTTACCTTCTTTTTGCTTCTCAAGCAGTTTACGCTTACGAGATATATCACCACCATAACATTTTGCGGTTACATCTTTACGCAGCGCTTTCACCGTTTCACGAGCGATAATCTTTGCTCCGATAGCGGCTTGAATAATAATTTCAAATTGTTGTCGAGTGATGAGCTCTTTCAACTTCTCACAAATTTTCTTTCCAAAAGTGAATGCGTGATCGCGATGAATTAATGCAGAAAGTGCATCGACTGGTTCGCCGTTTAATTTAATATCTAAACGAACGAGATGACTTTGACGATAACCAATCATATGATAATCGAAAGAAGCATAGCCTTTAGAGATGGACTTAAGCTTATCATAAAAATCAAAAACGATTTCGGCGAGTGGCATATTAAAAACCAATTCTACTCGGTCGGTGGTGAGATAACTTTGGTTTACAATTTCTCCGCGCTTATTAATACAAAGACTCATCACTGGTCCAACGAAATCGGCTTTGGTGATGATACTCGCTTTTATATAAGGTTCTTCAATGCGATCAAGTCGACTTGGATCGGGGAAATCGCTTGGATTATTTACAATGAACTCGGTTCCGTTTAATAGATAAGCAAAATACGATACGTTAGGTACGGTAGTAATTACCGTCATATCGAATTCTCTTTCCAGTCGCTCTTGAATAATCTCCATGTGCAGCATTCCTAAAAATCCGCAACGGAATCCGAAGCCTAAGGCAGCAGATGATTCTGGTTCGAAAGTGAGCGAGGCATCATTCAGTTGCAACTTTTCGAGAGAGGCACGAAGTTCTTCATACTCGTCGGTATCTACAGGATAAATTCCAGCGAACACCATAGGTTTTACATCTTCAAATCCTTCGATGGCGGTAATAGTTGGTCGGGCGATGTGCGTAATGGTATCACCCACCTTTACTTCCTTCGCGTTTTTGATACCAGAGATGATATAACCTACGTCACCGGTTTTTACAACGTCGCGTGGTGATTTTTCTAATCGAAGAATTCCAATTTCATCGGCATGATATGCAGAATCTGTAGAGACAAATTTAACATGATCTCCTGTTCTGATTTCACCATCCATCACTTTATAATAAGCGATAATTCCTCGGAAGGAATTATAAACTGAATCGAAGATTAATGCTTTTAAGGGTGCTGTTGGATCGCCTTTTGGAGAAGGAATTCGAGTAACGATCGCTTCTAAAATTTCGAGTACGCCCATACCTGTTTTACCAGATGCTGACAAAATCTCATCGCGATCACATCCTAAGAGATCCACAATTTGATCTTTAACCAATTCAGGTTCGGCGCTAGGAAGGTCAATTTTATTCAAAATAGGGATGATCGTTAAATCATTTCCTAACGCTAGATATAAATTAGATATCGTTTGAGCTTGAATTCCTTGAGCAGCATCTACAATCAAAAGAGCCCCTTCACATGCAGCGATGGAGCGAGACACTTCATAGCTAAAATCCACGTGTCCAGGAGTATCAATCAGATTCAGTGAATATTGTTTCCCATTCAACGTATAATCCATTTGAATCGCGTGACTCTTAATCGTAATACCACGTTCACGCTCAAGATCCATATTGTCAAGCACTTGAGCTTGCAAATCTCTCTTAGACACTGTATTAGTATATTCCAACAGACGATCGGCCAAAGTAGACTTACCATGATCAATATGTGCGATAATGCAGAAATTCCGAAGGTGCTCCATAGGTGCGCGAAGGTACGAAACAGAAGCTTGCCTTTTCGATTCATTTTTGAGTGAATATGTGTCCCTATTAAGGTAATCCCTGTAGAATATTTCATAAAAAGGCATTTAATCTTAAACGGTGATTACGGAGATTAAAAATCGACATTTGCAACTCTTGGTTACCATTCATTCCTTAAAAAACACAATCAAAAAAATTACTAATTTTCCACGTTGATTATAAGCAACTTAACAAAACTTGAAATCTCCCATGCAACCTCAAACTCGTAAATTGCATCTATGTCTTTACAGCGTCCTTTAGAAATGACCGATGAGCAAATACTAGAAGCCATACTTCGCGAAGATGCTTCCGCTCAGCGGTTGCTCTACGAAAAGTTTGCGAGGAAGATGTTTGGTGTTTGTTTGCGCTACACGAAGCAAAGAGAAGAAGCCGAGGATCTGTTACAAGAGGGCTTTATTAAGGTCTTTCAAAAAATTAGTTCTTACAAAGCGGAAGGTTCCCTGGAGGGATGGATTAGAAGAGTGATAGTGAATACGGCTTTAGATCATATTCGACAACAGAAAATGTTGTGGACAGATTTAGCAGACGTAATAGAAGAGGGAAATGAGCCAGTAATAGGCCATGAAATAGGAGCTGCCGAATTGATGGCAGAATTACAAAAGCTGCCTATCGGATACAAAACCGTCTTCAACCTCCACGCCATAGAAGGATATTCGCATAAAGAAATTGGAGTGATGTTGGGCATCAGTGAAGGAACCAGCAAGTCGCAATACTCCAGAGCCCGAAATCAGCTTATGATTTTAGTGCAAGAGTTAAACAAAGAAAATAGTTATACTACCAAATAAATGAGTCGCTTCGAAGATCAGTTCAAAAACGCCTTCGACCATTTCGAACCTGAAGTGGATCCGAAGCTCTGGCAGCAAATTAGCCAGCAGCTTCCTAGCGCGCCGCAAAATCCGGGAGCTTCGGGCTCAGCGGGTACAGCGGGGAAAGGCATTTTAGCACAATTGGGAATAAAAGGAATAGCTGCCATTATAGCAACAGCTACTTTAACCATTTTAGGTGTGAATTATTTTCTTCAGAAAGACGTTAATGCAACTGAGAAAAATATTCCAACCTCTTTAAATGAAGGTACTCTTTCAGTAGATAATTCATCTTCACTCACCCTTCCATCGGAACAAGAAAAAGTTCAAGATGATGCAGTGGTTTCTTCTTCACATGAGATGGATCCATCTTCAGAAAAAATAGTAAACACGGATACAGAAAATAAAAATAAACTTGATCAAAAAATCACGATCGAAAATGCGTTGACCGGAGATTTTAACAAGGGAAAAGGGGAATCTACTCCAGGGAAAGATTCCCCTACACCTGCTTTAGTGGTTAAGAATACGACAACTCCAGTTACAACATCTGTTTCAGATGATTCGAACGGAGAAACGAAGAACCAAGCGGAACCTGTTGTTTCAACTCCAAAAACAGTCAAGCCTGTTTTAATTTTATCAAGCAAAGGCGGATTTGCACCTTTAACAGTTACAGCACTTACGAACCAAGAAGGAAATGTAAATGCAGTATTTGATTTTGGGGATGGAAAATCTCCGGTGGTAGGATCTACCGCAAACAATACATATGATGAACCTGGAAATTATACGGTCTCATGTGAAATAAATGGAATCACCCTCGAACAAAAAGTTACTATTTTTGGTCAAGTTCCCAGCGCCTTCAGTCCGAATGGAGATGGAATTAACGACTTACTCACCATTACCAAAGAAGCTGGTATTACCTTAGAAATCAGAATCTTTAACAGAAACGGTAAATTAATGTTTGCTGGAAAAGGAAATAACATCTTTTGGGATGGGACCTTTGAGGGTAGAAATGCCGATGCTGGAACCTATTTATACAATATCTTTGCTACCTCTGATGGAGGTGCTACATTCAAACAAAAAGGAACTATACACCTATTCCGATGAAAAATAAAATGAAAACTAATCCAAACAATACGGTCATGAAAAAACTGTTTACTCTCTTTGCAGTGGCATTATTTGCCTTGCTTTTAACTCCTGAAACAACGCAAGCGTCACATATGGCGGGTGTTGATATCACGTATGAATATACGGGAGTTCCGAACACTTATCTAGTTCGACTTAAATTTTATCGTGATTGCACTGGAATTCCAGCACCATCTCAAGTAACAATTTGTTGGTCTTCTTCCACACTTGGTTTAAGTGGGACAGTGGTTGCGCCCAACGTTTCCATGAATGCTGTACAAAACACACCATGTGTAACGGTTCCCGCAGCTTGTCCAGGTGGCCTTGGTGATATTGAAGAATACGTTTATGAAGCGACCATCTTGTTGCCACAACCAGCTTCAGATTGGCTATTTTCGTGGTACGACTGCTGTAGAAATGGTGCTATCACCACTTTGCAACCAAATGGTATGTATATCAGCTGTACACTAGACAACCTTTTAGCTCCAACAAATTCTTCTCCTTATTTCTTGAACTTAGCTTACACTCGTTTTTGCGTAGGGAATCAATTCTTTTATGATCAAGGTGCCATTGATGTTAATGGAGATTCTTTAGTGTTTTCTTTAGTTACTGCTGAAGATGGATCAGGATCTTGTCCTCCTGCTCCTTATCCTAACACTTACATTGCACCTTACTCTCCTTTGAACCCATTGGGTTCTTCAATTCCGATTACAATTAATTCGGCGACCGGAGTTATCAATTTCATTCCATCTCTTCAACAAGTAGCGGTAATTTGTGTATTAGTTCGTGAGTATCGCAATGGATTATTAATTGGTCAAGTGAAACGTGATATTCAAATTAACATCGTGGCTGCCTGTAATCAAATTGTTCCTTCCCTTAGCAATAATGTGTTAACTGTGGGTGGTGGTCAACTAATTGCTAATTGTAACGACTATTCGGTAATTGTTCCCTTTGATACAAACTTTCAGTGTGCATCAGCAGTACCCACTGACTTTCGTGCTTTAAATCCATTTGGAGTTCCTAATCCATTAGTAAGTGTTGTCCCTGTCAATTGCACAAATGGTCAAACTGATTCTTTATTGGTTACCTTCTTAAATCCTTTAACGGTTGGAGAAACTTTTATGTGGATAAAGCGCGGATTTGATGGTAACACTTTACTCTCGGAGTGCGGTGCTGAAATTCCTGAGTTCGCTGACACCGTACGAATTTTTGTTACGGACAATAGTGCTTGGGCATCTGTCACAGATTCGGTTGGTTGTGTGTTTAATACATTCTCTGTTACCTTATCCGATAGTATTTATTGTTTCTCGGTTGCTAATGATGGTACCGATTTACAATTGGTAGATGGTAGTGGTAATAATTACCCGATTGCAAATGCATATGGTTATTGCACTCCGGGTGTTGCTAAAACGAATCGGTTGTTAGTGAATATGGCTGGTAGTTCTTCTTCGTCTGGACCTTTGTATTTACTTTTAAATAATAGCGGTGGATCAGATGGAAATACCTTAGCAACTAATTGTGGTCGTTTCTTATCTAGCCAAGATACACTTGCTATTTTCTTTGTTGATAATGTAATTGCTGTGAACATCGGTTCGGATCAAAACATTTGCAGCTTTGATCCTATTCCAACTCTTGATTGTGGTTATCCTAACTTGAGCTATCAGTGGTATGATCTATCAGGAGCTATTGCAGGAGCTACGAGTCAAACGTATACTCCTACAGTGAGTGGTACTTATTCAGTTTCTATTAATAATGGACCTAATTGTGCTGGTGCAGACACGATGACATTAGTGATTATTCCTGCTCCTTCTGATAATTTAGGAGTTGATTTGTCTCTTTGTGTGAATGACCCCATTCCTACTTTAGATGCAGGTAATGCTGGTGCTACTTACCAATGGTTGTTAAATGGTACTGCCATTACGGGTGCTACTTCACAAACCTATACTCCTTCTGGTTTAACTCCGGGAACTTATACTTTCTCTGTTGAAGTAAATACTGGAAACGTATTATGTATTGGAAATTTTGATATTGTGATCACTACTACCAATGCCTTTAATGTAACCTTGAACAATCAAACCATTTGTGATATTACTGCTGCTTATCCTTTATTGGACGCAGGAAATCCAGGTGCTCCTTCTTATCAGTGGTTCTTAAATTCAACTGCTATTGCAGGAGCTACTAGTCAAACCTATCAAACCATGCAAGCGGGTACTTATAGCGTGCAGGTTGGAACCGGTACTTGTGCAGGAAACGCAAACATGGTGCTTACGGTGAATGCAACTCCAGTGGTTACATTAACGAACGCTACTATTTGTGACTACGATGCCATTCCAACATTAGATGCAGGAACTATTAGCGGCGCTACCTATCAATGGTTAAATGGTGGTACTGCTATTGGTGGAGCAACCAACTCTACATTCACTCCTACGGCTGCAGGGTCGTACAGTGTAGATGTTACGGTTCCTCCAGGTTGTACTGGTACTGGTAACATGACATTAACCATCAACGCAGCTCCCGTGTTATCAGTTCTAGATCAAGACATTTGTTCTGATGGACTAGCTATTTTAGATGCGGGTGTTTCTGGTGCCACTTATACTTGGTCCAATGGTGGAAACGCACAAACCATTTCTACGGGAACTGCAGGAACCTATACAGTTGCTGTCAGTTTAAATAACTGTACCGCTAATGATACCGCTGTTGTTACGGTGTACTATTATCCTGTTGCTCCTATAGTAGCTTGTAATCCTGGTACTAGTCCTTATAAATTCATTTATGTTTGGACAGCTGTTAGTGGAGTTGCAAGTTATGAGGTAAGTGAAGATGGTGGTGTTACTTGGATCCCCGCCAATACGCCTTCAAGTCCTGAATCACATGGAGTGAATGTTACCATTCCGGATTTCACCGTGCGTGCTATTGGTACTGGTCTTTGTAAAATTGGAGATGCTTCTGAACCTACGGCTTGCGAAGTAACTATTCCAAACATCTTTACTCCGAATGGTGATAGCCAAAATGAATTCTTCCAATTAGATAACATCGAACAGTATCCTAACAACACTGTACAAATCTTTAACCGTTGGGGTAAGGAAGTGTACAACGAAGGTGGATACAATAACTCAACCAAGAAGTTCACTGGTAAAGATTTACCTGATGGAGTTTACTTCTACATTGTTGACTTAGGAAATGGTGTTAAAGCTAAAGCAGGTACTGTTACAATCAACCGATAAATTAAATTTATTGAATGTTTTAATGAGGCTGTCTCCAATGAGGCAGCCTCTTTTTTTGATGGATGGGTGTCATTTATTCCTATTCATTTACGCTAAAACTCTCTTGTATTTATGTTTTATGCATTTTTGCAGTATTATTAAACTGAACTAATTTATATTTTCACCGTTTAAGTTTGCACGAATTATCCGTATATGAAAGTTATAGAACATCTTCAAAAAGCAGCCGGCAAAACATTGTTTTCCATTGAAATTCTTCCTCCTTTAAAGGGAAGGAGCATGAATGAAATTTACCAAGGGATCGATCCCTTGCTTGAATTTAATCCAAGCTTTATTGATGTTACCTATCACCGAGAGGAGTACGTTTACAAAAAACGTCCTGACGGTTTTTTAGAGAAAAAATCGGTTCGCAAACGTCCTGGTACGGTTGGTATTTGTGCTGCCATCATGAATAAATACGGGATTGATGCAGTGCCACACATTATTTGTGGAGGTTTTTCTAAAGATGAAACAGAAAACGCATTAATTGATTTATCTTTTTTAGGAATTGATAATGTACTTGTGTTAAGAGGTGATTCCATCAAGACTGAAGGAAGTTTCGTTCCCGAACCTAATGGCAATGCTTATGCTATTGATTTATTAGAGCAAGTAGTTTGTATGAATAAAGGTCAGTATTTGGATGACGAATTACAAGGCGTGGCGCCTACTAAGTTTTGTATTGGTGTGGCTGGTTATCCTGAAAAACATTTTGAAGCGCCCAATATGCGCACTGATTTAAAATATTTGAAAGCGAAGGTGGATGCCGGAGCGGAATACATCGTAACACAAATGTTTTTTAATAACGAAAAGTATTTTGAATTTGTAAAAGCATGTCGCGAAATGGATATTAATATTCCAATCATTCCGGGCATCAAAGTAATTACCACTAAAAAGCAATTGACAGTTTTGCCTTCGATATTTCACATCGATATTCCAGATGATTTGGAAGATGCAGTAGAGGCTACCAAAACGAATGAAGAAGTAAAAGAAGCTGGCATTGAGTGGACCATTCAACAATGCAAAGAATTAAAAGCAGCGGGTGTGCCATGCATCCATTTTTATACGATGGGGAATTCGGAAATTTGTAGACGAGTAGCTTCGCAGGTGTATTGATTTTGGTTGTTGGTTGTTAGATGTTAGATGCTTCGCCCTGCTGTTGTAACGTAGTGTAATACTGCAGGGTTGGATGTTTGAATTTTTTATATTGGACAAAATTTCATTTGACATCAGCACGTTCGCTACGGGAATTTATTTTATCGAAATTTCTTTAGATGATAGCAGGGTGGTAAAAAAG
>JANOPQ010000093.1:0-20960 GCA_031421935.1 Bacteroidota bacterium
AAGAATGATGAATAAGTGGAAAAATAATCCCAAATTATTTTTGTCTCGATTTTATCAAGAACTATCTTGGCTCACTAAAATGAACTACTCAAATTTTATTGAACTTTCCTTCCTGAAAATGACTTTTTAAGGATAGACTAAGTAGTAAATCCAGTGGCAATCAAAAAAAACTAGGCTGAAAGAAACAAATCCACTATTTTTACTGCATGCAAGTACGCAAAGCCCAACCTTCTGAAATTCCCATCATCCATGCCCTCGCCCGAAAAATTTGGATGGATCATTACCCGAGTATCATCTCCATGGAGCAAATTGAATACATGCTTGAAAATATGTACAGTGAAGCAGCCTTGCAGCAACAATTAACGGATGGACATCGCTTTTTTATTTTAAGGGAAGGTGAAATCGATCTAGGCTATTTATCATTTAGTCAAACCGAAAAAGGAAATTACTTCTTACATAAGTTTTACATCGACACACTACATCACCGTAAAGGATTAGGACATTTCTTTTTTGATACCGTTTTCAATGCAATACATGATTTAAAAACAATTCGATTGACAGTGAATCGAACCAATCTGAAAGCCATCAACTTTTACTTTAAAAAAGGATTTACGATTGAAGAAGTGAAAGATTTTGATATTGGCAATAATTATTTCATGAATGATTTTGTAATGCTTTATAAAAAGTAAAATCAAATCCTATTATTGACTAATTTTACACCATGGCAGGCAATTCATTCGGACAAGCATTTCGCATCAGCACTTTTGGTGAATCTCACGGTGTTGGTATTGGTGTGGTGATTGATGGATGTCCTGCAGGATTGGAAATTGATTTGGAGTTCATCCAAAGTGAATTGAACCGTAGACGTCCCGGGCAAAGTGAAATCACATCTCCCCGCAACGAAGCCGACAAAGTAGAAATTCTCAGTGGTGTTTTTCAAAATAAAAGTACAGGTGCGCCTATTGCTTTATTTATTAAAAACTATGATCAACGTCCAGACGACTACGAACACATCAAAGAAAACTGGCGTCCAGGTCATGCTGATTTTACCTATGATCAAAAATACGGCTTTCGCGATCATCGTGGTGGCGGACGATCATCAGCTCGTGAAACGGCTGCTCGTGTCATGGCGGGTGCTGTTGCTAAACTTTTGTTGGCACATCACGACATTCAAATTTCAGGATATGTGAGTAGTGTCGCCGATATTCACGTTACGCTTCCCTACACACATCTCGATTTAGAAAAAACAGAAGAGAACATAGTGCGATGTCCAGAAAAAGAGACGGCAGATAAAATGATTGCGCTAATTGAAAACATTAGAGATGCTGGTGATACCGTGGGCGGAGTGATTACCTGTGTGGCGAAAAAAGTTCCTTCTGGATTAGGCGAACCTGTTTTTAATAAACTGCAAGCTGATTTAGCTGCAGCCATGATGAGCATCAATGCAGCAAAAGGATTTGAAATTGGAAGTGGGTTTGAAGGCACCAAACTGAAAGGAAGTGAATTCAACGATGCCTTTGCAGCTGAAATTGATCGGTCTGGACATCCACGATTCAAAACCATCACCAACCATAGCGGCGGAGTACAAGGCGGTATCAGCAATGGAGCTGATTTGGTTTTTAATGTGGCTTTTAAAGCCGTTTCCACCTTGATGAAAGCCCAACAAACGGTTGACAAAGAGGGTAAATCGGTCACATTAGCCGGAAAAGGCAGACACGATCCTTGCGTTTTGCCTCGTGCGGTTCCCATCGTGGAAGCTATGTGCGCCATTGTTTTAGCCGATCATTGGCTTCGAAATAAAATGGCCAAGATGGAAGGTTGAAATTGTTAAAAACCATTCTAAAAAACATTTATTTTTCTGCACGATTCGGCATAATTAATTCCGATTTTTGCGTTGTAGAATAAACACACCCCTTTATGTTAAAGAAAATTCTTATTGGACTTGGATCATTTATCGTTTTGCTCCTTGCAGCTGCCTTCATCCTACCTATCGTTTACAAAGGCAAAATTGAAATCATGGTTAAAGAGGAAATCAACAAAAGCCTCAATGCAAAAGTTGATTTCGCAAGTTATGATCTTACTATTTTTAGCAGCTTCCCTAATCTCAGTATTGAACTCAACGATTTAAGCGTTGTGAACCAAGCTCCATTTGTTGGTGACACATTAGCGGGGATGAAACAATTATCACTTACGATTGATATCATGAGTGTAATTGGTGGTGGACAAATTGATATTAAATCGGTGCAATTGAAAGAGCCTCGCATTCATCTCATCGTTTTGAAAGATGGAAAAGCGAATTGGGATATTGCAAAGGAAGACAGTTCAAAATCAGAAGCAAGTAGCGAGCCTTCCAAATTCAAAGTGGCGTTGCGTTCATACAGCATTAGCGATGGAATGGTTTCTTATGAAGATGCGTCCATGGATTTCAACATGCTGATGGAAGATTTGAATCATACAGGAAAAGGTGATTTTACACAAGATTTATTTGTATTGAGTACTCAAACTGATATTGCAAGTGCTGACTTATGGTTTGGTGGTGTGAAGTATTTACATCGAGCTAAAACCGCATTGAAAGTAGATTTGGATATGGACATGCCCAACATGAAGTTTACTTTTAAGGATAATGAAATTGCGTTGAATGAACTTGTTTTAGGTGTAGATGGATGGGTGGCCATGCCTACGGATGATGTCAAGATGGATATTAAATTTGATGCACGTAAAAACGAATTCAAAAATTTCTTGTCGATGGTTCCCGGTGTTTACAGAGAGGGATTTAAAGATTTGAAATCGTCAGGCACACTTTCTTTAAAAGCATTTGTGAAAGGAACGTATAACGATAAGCAAATGCCTGCCTTTGGTTTGAATCTAAAAGTGCAGAATGGAAATTTCCAATACCCATCCTTACCCGTTGCTGTAAATAATGTACAATTGAATTTGAACGTGAATAACGCTGATGGTGTTCCCGATCATACGATCATCGATTTACAACAATTGCATGTGGAGTTAGGCAACCAACCATTCGATGCTAAATTCAGTGTTCGTACTCCCGTAAGTGATGCCGATATTAAAGGAAGTTTAAAAGGAGACATCAACTTTGCAACCATCAGCAAAGTGGTTCCTTTAGAAGAGGGAACTACGATGAAAGGAACATTAAAGGCTAATGTAAATGTGAATGGTAGAATGTCGGCGATTGAACAAGAACGTTATCAAGATTTTCAAGCAGATGGATTAATTCAATTGAATAATTTTAATTACAGTACCAAAGAAAACAAGCAAGGTTATGATTTGAGAGAAGTAAAACTTACTTTCAATCCGCAATTTGTAGAGCTCAATAATTTTGATGCTATGCTTGGTAAAAGTGATGTTCGTGCTGATGGTCGACTCGATAACTTACTGGCTTACCTCATCAAAAAGCAAACGTTAAAAGGAAATTTAAACGTAAACAGTCGCTTGTTAGATTTAGTCGCTCTGAATGGCAACAGTACATCTGAAACAACGCCTGCTGCAGCCGACACTACTCCTATGACATTAATAGAAGTACCAGGCAATTTAGATTTCACTGCGAATTTAACCATCACGAAATTACTTTATGCTAATTTAATTTTAGATAACGTGAATGGAAAAGTGGTCATTCGCAACCAAGCCATCAACTTGGAAAACCTAAGTTTCAATACACTTTCTGGAACCATGAAGATGAGTGGATCGTATGCTACTCCCGAGCGTAAATCGGCGAATATGTCTTTTGATATGGACATTAAAGGATTCGATATTCAACAAACTGCAAAAACTTTTGAATCGGTAAAAAAAATGGCTCCTATCGCCGAATTTGCAACCGGAAAATACTCCACATCACTTCAAATCAATGGTAAGCTGAATGAACACATGGAACCCAATTTAAACACCATGACAGGAGCCGGGAAGTTGAGTACTGAATCAGTAGTCATCAATAGTTTTGGTCCATTGCTAAAAGTTGCAGATGTTCTCAAACTCGATCAATTCAAACAACTCAACATTCAAAACGTAAATTTCAGTTACAACATTGAAAATGGAAGAGCATTTGTGAAACCTTATGATGTGAATTTAGTAGGAATCCCAACAACGGTTGAAGGTAGTACAGGCTTCGATCAAACCATCGATTATACGTTGGCGATGAACATTCCTACTTCTAAATTGCCGGGTGCAGCGAGTAGTGCTATTGGAGGACTCATCTCCAGTGCCAATTCAAAAGGAGCCAACTTAAGCATGGCCGAAAATGTAAAGTTGAATTTAAAGATGGGTGGAACGGTATCGAAGCCTACGGTGAGTACGGATCTAAAAGAAACAGCAGGAAATATCATCAACTCAGTAAAAGATATAGTAAAAGAAGAAATCAATCAGAAAAAAGAAGAGTTAGAAAACAAAGCGAAGGAAGAAGCTGATCGATTGAAAAAAGAAGCAGAAGCGAAAGTGAATGCCGAAAAAGAAAGACTGAAAAAAGAAGCAGAAGCAAAAGTAAATGCTGAAAAAGAAAGACTAAAAAAAGAAGCAGAGAAAAAACTGAAAGATGCAACGAAAGGTCTCTTTGGTCCTAAAAAGTAATATCATCTATGAAAAAAATAATTTGTTTTACAGCCCTTTTCATTTCAATACTTACCTCATGTGAAAAGGAAAAAGAAGTACTTCCTGATGTTCTCACTGACAATTGCGAATTACCTAATGGACATTTGAAATGGTCGTCAGGGGGAAGTCAAACTTGCGCCAACGCTAGCTTGTTTGGTGATTTAGCCATTATCATGACCATTAACGGTATCTCATTAACAGGTGAAACATTTACTTTAGAATTGGACGATGTAACACCGGGAACATATGCGATGACTACTGACACGAATCACATTCTACACACCGATCAACTTGGAATGGCTTGGGAAAGCACAAGCGCAATGCCTTGCACCCTGCAAGTACTATCGAACAATACAAGTACTAACTTATTAGAAGCTAATTTTAGTGGCACCTTAAAAAGTCCATTTGGTCTTAGCAAAGTGATAAATAGCGGAACCGTTAAAGTAAGATATACCGAGTAAAAACAATTGCAACATCACTTTTTAATTTGTATTTTGCTCCATCTAATCAAAAAAGAAAATGAATAAATTAATTTGGGGGTTACTCCTCATCGGATTACTGCCAATAAGTGCTTGTACAAGAAACACACAAAATGCAACCATCACCGTTGACACTGTAGAAACTGATTTTTTTGATGGACTCACTCCTTCCTTAGCTGAATTCACCTTTGAAGGAATCTTACCTTGCGCCGACTGCATGGGCATAAAAACCAATCTTGTCATCAACGACGATAGCCTCAGTTATTTCCTAACGGAGACGTATATGGGAAAAAATAATCCAGATAGTATTTTTATACGTTCCGGCTCCTTTACTCGCATAACCGCTTCCGACAGCTTGTCAACTATTCTTCAACTTTCAGCTGTAAAGGAATTACCTCCTCTTTTTTATAAAGTAATCGGCGATTCCATCTTGAAAAAATTGGACAGTCAAGGGCGGGAAATTTTAGGTAACCATAATTATCTTCTAACTCGCAAGTAAAATTATTCTTGCGATTTATTGAATCACTCCGAAATATGTTGTAATTGGTGGTCCCGATAGCTATCGGGAGGTGGATTGGTGAATTGGTGGATTAGTGGATTAGTGGTTGCGAATAGTTATTAGATGACCTCTCTAATATTCGAACTTCCACACTGATCATGGATAATATTTCGCATTTCGTGCCTGCCTACCGAAGCTTTAGAATAGGTAGGTTAATTCGCATTTCGCGTATAAGCGTATCAGCGAATTCGTAACCTGCTTGCTGCAGGCAAGTTCGTACTTTCGTATAGATTCGTAATTCGTAACCTATTGTTTCAGCTCCCCCTCCCACTTACAAACCACCGCTGTAGCTACTGCATTACCAACAACGTTTGTAGCACTTCTGCCCATATCGAGTAATTGATCAATTCCAAGTAGCAATAACAATCCAGCTTCAGGAATATTAAACGCGCTCAACATTCCGGCTATGACAACTAAGCTTGCTCTGGGCACACCGGCCATTCCTTTACTCGTTACCAATAACATCAACATCATGGTAATCTCCTGCGAAATGGTCATGTCGATTCCATAAGCTTGCGCAATAAATACGGTGGCGAATGTCATGTACATGATGGATCCATCTAAATTGAAAGAATAACCCAAGGGAAGTACGAAGGAAATAATTCGAGTACTACATCCATATTTTTCCAAAGCTTCTACTGTTTTTGGAAATGCCGATTCAGAGGAGGCAGTGGAGAACGCCAGTAAAATGGGTTCGCGAATTTCTTTTAACAGTTTGATGAATGGAATTTTTAAGAAAAAACAAATACTGCCTAAAATGACAAACGCGAAGAAGAGCAATCCAAAATAAAAACAGGCTATCAAATAAATATACCCACCAATAATTCCTAATCCTTGTTTAGCAACTACGGCAGCAATGGCACCAAAAACACCAAAGGGAGCAAACAACATCACATAATTAGTTACCTTAAACATAATGTGACCTAAAGCATCCATTGCATTCACAATCGACTTTGCTTTATCACCCATAGCAGCGGTTCCTATCCCAAAGAAAATAGAAAAAACAACAATGGGTAATATCTCATTATTGGCCATCGCCTCAACTACGCTTTTGGGAATCACATGGGTAATGAATTCACGGAAAGAGGGAGCTCCTTTACTGATCCCTTCACTCAATGCCTCTGTTGGAAGTGGTAAATTCATTACTAATCCGGGCTCGAAAATATTTACTAATACTAAACCTAAGGTTAATGCCAAAATAGTAGCTCCCTGAAAATAAAGCAGGGTCTTGATACCAATACGACCCACACTCTTAAAATCGCCCACCTTAGCAATTCCATACACCAGTGTACTGAATACCAATGGGGCAATAATCATCTTGATGAGGCGCAGAAATATATCGCTCAGGATCTGAATATTATCGGCAAACTTGTTAAAATCAGCAGGATCGGGGTACATCTCGCGGTATATATAACCAACCAGAATACCGAGCAGCATGCCAATAAATATGCGAGCAGTGAGGTTTATTTTCATAGGATCAGGTCCAAAAATAACCGAATTATCCGAATAATCGACCCTTTTGAAGCATTGCACCCCAAGGTGTTTTATATCTTTGCACCCTATTAAATTAAGAGATTAGTATTTAGCATGGAAATTCCAAAGACATTTCAATCTGAGATTGCCGAAAATAAATGGTACGCCTACTGGATGCAGAAGGGCTATTTTCGCTCTGTACCCGATGAGCGCGAACCCTATACTATTGTAATTCCACCTCCCAATGTGACCGGTGTTTTGCACATGGGTCATATGCTGAATAATACATTGCAAGATGTGATGATTCGTCGTGCCCGAATGCTCGGAAAGAATGCCTGCTGGGTGCCTGGAACCGATCACGCCTCCATTGCAACGGAAGCGAAGGTTGTTCAGATGCTGCGCGAGAAAGGAATTAAAAAATCCGATTTAAGTCGTGAAGATTTTCTAAAGTACGCCTGGGAATGGAAAGAGAAGTACGGTGGAATTATTTTAGAGCAATTAAAAAAGTTAGGCGCCTCGTGTGATTGGGATCGTACTCGATTCACGATGGAGGAAGATATGAGTGAGGCGGTGATTGATGTATTTATCGATTTGTATAAGAAGGGATATATCTACCGTGGCATGCGCATGGTGAATTGGGATCCCGCCGGACTCACTGCCGTTAGCGACGAAGAAGTTATTCATAAGGAAGTACAATCGAAATTGGTGTATGTGCAATACGTGATTGTAGATGCCGATGAAGTTTTTGATGCGAATGATAAAGCAGCGGTACAGAAAAAAATTGATGCGAAGTCGACGATTACCATTGCAACTGTTCGACCAGAAACTATTTTAGGAGATACTGGGGTGTGCGTACATCCTGACGATCCACGATACGCTCATCTAAAAGGGAAATTTGCGATCATCCCGATGGTGAATCGTAAAGTGCCTATTATTTTTGATGATTATATTTTGATTGAATTCGGAACAGGTGCTTTGAAAGTGACTCCTGCACACGATATCAATGACTATAACTTAGGAAAAAAACATAACCTCGAAGTTATCGACACCTTGAATGCCGATGGTACAATGAGTGCTCAAGCTGGATTTTATATTGGTGAAGATCGTTTTGTAGTGCGCAAGAAAATTGTGAAGGACTTGGCGGAGATGGGCTTGGTAGTGAAAGTAGAAGACTACACCAATAAAGTAGGATATAGTGAACGTACTGATGCAGTGATTGAACCTCGTTTGAGTATGCAATGGTTTGTGAAAATGAAAGAATTTTCTAAACCAGCACTTGATGCCGTGATGGATGGCGAAGTGAAATTGTATCCTGAAAAATTTGTGAATACATACCGACATTGGGTGGAAAATGTCCACGACTGGTGTATCTCTCGTCAGCTGTGGTGGGGTCAACGTATTCCGGCTTGGTACGACAACAAAGGAAATTTCGTTGTAGCAAAAACATTGGAAGAAGCTCTTGATCTTTACAAGAAAGATAACCCAGGAATAACGGCGAAGGATATCCGTCAAGATGAAGATGTATTGGATACATGGTTCAGTTCTTGGCTTTGGCCAATTTCTGTTTTTGATGGATTTAAGGATCCCAACAACAAAGACATCAACTACTACTACCCTACCAACGATTTAGTTTCTGCTCCTGAAATTTTATTTTTCTGGATTGCAAGAATGATCATGGCGGGCTATGAATACAGGGGAAAGAAACCTTTCAATAATGTTTATCTCACCGGAATTGTTCGCGATAAACAAGGCCGAAAGATGAGTAAGTCTTTGGGTAATTCGCCTGACCCACTAGATTTAATTAAAAAGTTTAGTGCTGATGGTGTACGAGTGGGGATGTTACTTTCTTCTCCTGCTGGAAATGATTTATTGTTTGATGAAAGTTTATGTGAGCAAGGAAGAAACTTCAGCAATAAAATTTGGAATGCGTTCCGACTGGTAAAAGGATGGGAAGTAGATGCATCTATTCTTCAACCCGAAGTAAATAAAGTAGCGATCGCTTGGCTCGAAGCACGCATTAACGAATGCTTGGTAGAGATTAATGATCATTACGAAAAACTTCGTATCTCGGATGCGTTGATGAGTACTTACAAATTAGTATGGGACGATTTTTGCGCTTGGTACTTAGAGTTAATCAAGCCTGGTTACCAACAAGCCATTGATGCGGCAACCCTTGCATCAACCATCACACTCTTTGAAAAAATATTGATTATCATTCATCCTTTCATGCCATTTATATCTGAAGAGTTATGGCATTTGTTAACAGAAAGAAAGGAAGGTGAAGATATCATCATTGCATCGTGGCCAAAAATAAATGCTGCAAACGAAGAAATTTTAAAAGCCTTCCCTATTGCTGCGGAACTTATTGGAGAAATTAGAAATTTCCGTCAGAGCAAGGGATTGAGTCCGAAGGAAGCGTTGGCTTTAAGTATTCGCTCGAATGGCTCGACAGCTGCTTTGAATATTTTTGGAGATGCTATTATGAAGCTAGGCAATTTATCGGAAATTAAATCGGTAAACGAAAAGCCTGAAAATACATTTCCGTTTGTGATTCGTGACTTGGAATGCTTTATTCCGATGAGTGAAAACATCGACAAAGAAGCTGAACGCAAAAAATTAAATGACGATTTAACTTACACACATGGATTTTTGAAATCGGTGATGTCGAAGTTGAATAACGAACGTTTCGTTAGCAATGCAAAGCCTGATATTTTAGCAGCAGAACAAAAGAAAAAATCTGATGCGGAAGCTAAGATACGTGCCATTGAAGAAGCGTTAAGTTCATTATCATGAGTCAGCAAAGTGTGCGACAACTTTTCCTGCGACATGTTGCACAAACAAGTCCAAGCCCACTCGGCTTAGAAATTGAAAAAGCAGAAGGACTTTATTTATATGGTGGCAACGGTGAGAAATGGCTTGATTTGATTAGCGGCATTTCTGTAAGTAATGTTGGACATCGTCACCCCAAAGTGATTGAAGCCATTCATGAGCAACTTGAAAAATACATGCACTTGATGGTGTACGGAGAGTACATTCAATCACCACAAGTAAAGTTAGCCGCAAAATTAGCAAGTGTAATTCCATCCCTCGACAGTATTTACTTCACCAACAGCGGAACAGAAGCCATTGAAGGTGCTATTAAATTAGCACGACGATATACAGGAAGAAAAAAAATATTCTCCTTTAAAGATGCGTATCATGGTTCTACCAATGGTGCTTTGAGCTTAATGAGCAATGAATATTTCAGTGCACCTTTTCACCCTTTATTACCAGAAGTATTTCATCTTACTTCTGGAAATCATCAAGAGTTAGTAAACATAGACAAAGAAACAGCAGCCGTGTTTGTAGAGATTATTCGAGGAGAAGCGGGTGCTGAAGTGGTTGATCATAAATTCCTGCAAGACTTACGGTCGCGCTGTACCGAAGTAGGTGCATTGTTTGTTGTAGATGAAATCCAAACAGGGTTTGGACGAACCGGATCTTTCTTTGCTTCACTTGGAGTGAATATCATTCCCGATATTTTAGTGATCGCAAAAGGAATGGGCGGCGGAATGCCAATCGGTGCTTTCATGAGTAATAGAAAAATCATGGATGCATTAAGTAATCAACCTGTATTAGGACATATCACTACCTTTGGAGGAAATGCGGTTTGTTGTGCAGCATCCATTGCTACTTTTGATGTGATTCAGACTTTAGATATTGAAGTTCGTGTTCCTAAATTAGAATCCATCGTAAGAAAAACTTTAGTTCATCCAGCCATACAAAACATCAGCGGTAAAGGAATGTTACTAGCCCTTGTTTTCTCATCGGATGAATTTGCACAAAAAGTAATTGCAGCATGCATTAAAAAAGGAGTAATCACCGATTGGTTCCTCTTTGCTGCAAATCGACTACGGATTTGTCCTCCGCTCACCATAACAGAAGAAGAATTATTAGAGGCTTGCCAAGTCGTTTTAGCAGCAATAGATGAGTGCTATCAGCTTGATTTATAGAAAGTCACGCAATAACTCCTCAAAACTTCATATAGCTCATTTACATTTGCGTTTCCTATCTTTGTAGCATTATTATATAGAGAGTTTAGGAATCCAAAAAAATATATTCGGTTATGAACGTACTCATTGTAGAAGACGAACGCTCCTTGTCGCACGAGATGGAAATTTATCTTTCCCGACAAAATTTAAATTGTGATGTTGCATTCAACGGAAAAAGCGCATCGGATAAAATTCACGCCAACTCTTACGATTTCGTACTTCTAGATTTAGGCTTGCCTGATATGGATGGTCTGGATTTATTGAGAGAATCGAAAAAAGCAGGAATCGAAAGTGCTTTTATCGTATTAACTGCACGCAGTGAAGTAGAAGATAAAATCACTGGACTCGATTTAGGTGCCGATGATTACATTGCAAAACCATTTTCATTAGCAGAATTACATAGTCGCATGCAAGCCATTTTGCGTCGTAAGCACGGACTTAAATCCAATGTGATGAGTGTACATGATTTCGACATCGACATTCAAAATCGTACGGTTCATTGCAATGGCAATAGCATCAATCTTACCAAGAAAGAATTTGATTTGTTGCACTACTTAGCGTTACATAAAAACAGAGTGTTGACACGTATTCAACTCACCGAACATATTTGGGGTGATGTTTTAGAAGATGATTACGAATCGAATTACATTGATGTGCATGTTAAAAATTTACGCAAGAAATTATCCGCACAATCCAGCGTAGATTGGTTTGAAACGGTACGAGGTGTAGGCTATCGAGTAAACGCATAAGCATTTGACTGCTCTACAACCCCGTCCTAAAAAGTCGATGACCATTCAGGTCAAGTTTGCGCTTTACAATGCAGTTTCCAAAGCGCTCATCATTTTAGCTTTTATGACGTTGTTGCCGATATTGGTAGAAAGAATCGTTTATGAACACATCGATAAAAGATTAGTAGCGCGAAGTGAACGCATACTTCTCACAGTAAAAAGAGGAAGCATTGCCGACATCGTACGAGAACAAGATTGTAGTTTTGAAAGTTACAATATTTTAAAAGAGGAATTTGTTGCCATCTACCCCATCACCGATCCTTTGAAAATGAACAATGGGACTCAAATAAGAAATGAGACCTGGAGCATTGAAGGAGAAAAACTTCAGCATCGAATTATTAGTCGGCCCTTTTTATACGATAATCAAATGTACGAGCTAAATATTGGTGAAGGCATCAGCACCATCGACGAATTAAAATCCATTATTCAACGATTTCTATTGGTTATGATGTTAGGGGTAATCTTGATTTCACTCTTCATCGATCTAGCCTTCGCTCGTTTGCTTTTAAAACCATTAAACAGCATCATCAGCACGAAACTTCTTCCGGTACCATCGCCTGCCTATTTTAACTTTACTCCTATTCCAAGTTCAACGGCTGAATTCAATCAACTCGACAATCGAATCAACGAAATGATGCATAAATTGAAAGACTCTTTTCAAATCGAAAAAGAGTTTATCAGTAATGTGTCGCACGAATTGCAAACGCCCATCAGCATCATTCAAAATCGGCTGGAGAACATCATCAACGAGGGGAATTTATCTGATGAATTACTCATAAAACTTTCCGATTCACAACGCACATTGAATCGAATGAGTAGAATTATTAAGGCGTTACTATTAATTTCTAAAATTGAAAACGATCAGTACCTCAAGCAAGATACCATTGGTGCCATTGAATTGATGGATGAAGTGCTTGAAGAGATTGAAGAGCGTTTAACAGAAAAGAACATTACGCTCCATAAATACTTTTACGACGATTATAACATCACTCAATGCAATCGCACATTACTTTTTACCATGATGACGAATTTGATTAACAATGCCATTAAGTATAACAAAGACGGTGGAAGCATCGAAATTTATACTCGTGTCAAAGACGGTAAATTTCAAATTGAAATTAAAGACAGTGGAATTGGAATTGACAAAACAGATATCACCGGAATTTTTGATCGATTCAAACGACTCAATAAAAACAAAGCGGATGGATATGGCTTAGGCTTACCGCTCGTAAAAACCATTGCGGGATTTCATAAAATTGAAATTATTGTTGATTCTATTCCTAATGAAGGAACGGAGTTTGTTCTGAGGTTTTAGTCATGATGAAATGTTGGTCGCAAGGCTTCGCATTTGGTTGTTGGATGCGATGAATAATTTATCAATACCACAAATTTATTTTAGCAAATTCTCTTCAGTGATTTTATTATCGACGCTTTACATATTTTGGTTTATTTCGTGAACCCCAGCGGGGTTGTACCTTATTAGCTAAGCGAAAAAACAATTTCAATCACAACCCCAGCGGGGTTGAACAGCGGCGTTGAGCATCGGCGTTTGGTCCCGAATGGTTGTGTGACCCCGCTGGGGTCAGGATAAAAAAATGCAATTCGTTTCTAATAAGGTTTGACCCCGATGGGGTCGTGTCGAATTTATAATTAATTGAAACTTTATTCTTTCATTTTAATAATTGCTTACATTTAGATCCACTTCCAATAATCGATGACTCGCCTACTCCTACTTTTCATTTTATTCACGACGTCTGTTTCCGCTCAATTCACCATCGCTATTAGGTATTTGGAAGAAGCTAAAAGCTAAAAGCTAAAAATACGTATCCACAGCAAACTCGAATTGTTCAAAAAATATTTTTTTAAATGCACTTACATTATTCTGCTCGTAAAACACCAGCAATGCTTTTTTATAATCGATTGAATCGACCGTTCGAAATGAAATTGGACAGAAATTATAGTTAATCAAAATAGCATTACTTAAAATTCTGGCAGTTCTTTTATTTCCATCCACAAATGGTTGTATGTATGAAATAAGAACTAGTGCTAAGAATGCTTTTTCAAAAATATTTTCCTTTGCATTAATGAGTTTACATAACTCAAACATAGCTTCCTCAATTTGATGTGAATTATCTAAAGGAGTATATTTCGTTCCTGTTATTCCAACTTTCCGATTTCGAATATGAGTAGGTACACCTAAATCTTTAGTTAACATTAAATGCAGGTCTTCTATTTTACGAATATTTAAAGGTTGTGCAAAATCACGATGTTCCATTAAGAAATCCAAAGTAGCTTTATGATTTAAAAGCATCACCGCTTCATCCTTAGATTTTCCCGCAGCGGTTTGTTTCTCATTCAACAATCTTTCTGTTTCAAGCAAAGAATAGGTATTTCCCTCAATCTGCGATGATTTCCAGCTAAGATCAATAGCCAATCTTTCAAACTCTAATTCATATTCCTTATCTGACATTTTTGAAATCCTCTCAGCAAATCGAACTTGCAATTGCGTTAAATGAATAATTTCATCTTCGTTAAAAACATCAGTATTTTTTAAAAGCTCAGGAATTAATTTAAAATTATAACCAGCTTGTATAATTCTTTCATCAACTTCTTTTAAAAAATAAGTTTCCAAATTCACTTTTGAGAAGATACCATGAACTTCACTAATGCTGTATTTCGTTCCGCGCCCCTTCCCGAATTTTGATATCAATTGTTCGTTTTCTAATTCTACTAAAGCTCTTTTTAATGTAGAGTAACTCCAAGATTTACCTATTCCATCAAAAATTTCCTTTGAAGAACTAGCCGAATTTTTGCTTAAAAAATCAATAATTTCTTTTTGAAGCTCCATTTTAATTTAATGACCAACTTATTTCAAGATCAAATATAATACATTTAAAGCTCAATTAAACCATAAAATGACCTTGAAATCATTAATTATTGACCTTAATACGGATTAAAGATCAAATTGTTGCATCTAAACGCTAATATTGACCCGTACCCAACAAAACCAAAGTACAAGCTTCCTCGAAAGGAATTCCAGCTTTTTTGAGCATTGATTGAAACAACTCATCCTCGGTTCCTGGATTAAAAACAACGCGTTGCGGTTTTAAACTAATTACATAATCTCGAATATTTTCTTGATGATTGGGGCCCACATACAATGTAACGGTATGGATATCCGAAAAAGATTGATGATCAGTAAAAATATCTACATCCCCTACTCTACCTGTTTTTAAACCCAAGGCATATACAGGATGGCCATGTTCTCTCAATCGATTTATCGCTAAAAAAGAATAGCGCGAAGGATTTGTGGAAGCCCCAATAACGAGTGTCGTTTTTTTCATGATATTTCGATATAATCGAGGTCTTTAGAAAACGTTTCTTTCAAACTAAATATTGCAATTAGAGCTAATGTGATGCAAACTCCACCTACCACCAAAGCGCTATTCACTGCACCCATACTCATCTCTAAAGTTTTAAATCCAAGAATAATGGGAACAACAGCACCTCGTACAAAATTCGGAACCGTTGTGGTTACCGTTGCACGAATATTAGTTCCAAATTGTTCGGAAGCAATGGTTACAAAGAGCGCCCAATACCCTGTAGCGCATCCCATCATAAAACAAAGAAAATAATAAGAATTTGCAGTTAATCCTTTGGCAAAAAGAAAAACAAAGACAAGAACTATGGTGAACAATAAATATGCAACAACCACTTTCTTTCTACTCTTCAACAGTTGACTTAATAATCCACTGATTAAATCACCCACTGACAATCCCAAATAAGCATACATAATTGCATAACCTACTTTCACCTCACCCACTACCTCAACAATAGCAGCAAACTTATCGGAGAATTTTATTAAGATACCAATGCAAAACCATACAGGTAGACCAACTAATATGCAAGCTAAATATTTTTTAAAACGCTCGCGACTCGTAAACAACATCAAGAAATTTCCTTTCTTGATTTGATTATTATGTTTCATATGTTCAAACATACCCGACTCATAAGTACTTACTCTCAACAAGAGCAAAACGAGTCCGAGCACTCCGCCGATAATGTAAGCCATTTGCCAAGGTTGCAATCCAAAAATCACAAAAGGATTATTGCTAATCAACGCGGCAGCTACCGCACCTAAGGCTCCCATAGCAACGACGATTAAAGTTCCGTATCCTCTACGTTCTCGATGCATAATTTCCGAGACCAATGTTATCGCAGCTCCTAACTCACCCGCTAATCCTACACCTGCAATAAATCGAACAATACTATATTGAGTTAAATCGAGGACAAAAGCATTCGCTAAATTTGCTAAAGAATAAATCAAGATCGAACCAAAGAGAACCGACATTCTTCCTTTCTGATCACCTAAAATCCCCCAGAGCAAACCGCCCACTAACATGCCACACATCTGCCATAGGAATAATAAATAATCATAACGATCGATCACTACAGGATCTAAAATTCCAATGCCACGCAAGCTATCTTTGCTTACCACATTAAATAATTGCAGATCGTAGATATCTACAAAATATCCCAAGGCCGCTACTAAAACGACCATATTAAAAGGATTCTTAGTTCCTTGTTTCGGCATACAAATTATTATTAATGAATACGAATGATGTAAGCACTATTCGGCACCAACTTTAATTTCAATCCTGAAAAACGATTTCCTTCCTTATAAAGTTCATCGGCGGTATGACTCCCTAACACCACACTTCCCAACACACTTGTAAAGTTAAACTTTTTCTTTACATCAAAACCCATACAAACAAAAGCATCCTTGGGAATACGGATGTACGTTTCATACTCGGTATCTTTATTAAAATTTACGACTACTAACAATTTCTCTTCCTTACTATGTCTTAAAAAAGAAAAATGAAATTTTTCATCAAAACCTTCACTCTGGTGATGACGGTTCGCATATTGCAAATCATACAATCCGCCATGATGAATAGCATCACTTTTCGAAACAAAATTCAGTAACAATGAATACGTATCTCGCAATGTTTTCTGTTCTGGAGAAAGATGGGCACCATCACACTTTCCTTTATTAAACCATTTCTGTAATTCTGGAGCTGAACAATAATCGAAAATAGAGGTGCGTCCTCGATCACCTGCGAATCCAACAATACCTTCTGCCGACTCACCAACTTCTTGTCCAAAATAAATCATGACTGGACCTTTTGAGATACAAGCTGAGACTACCATAGTCGGAATTCCTGCAAATGGATTAGAAGCAAAAAAACGAGAAGCGATTCTCTCTTCATCGTGATTCTCTATAAATGAAAGCATTCGTTCCGAATATTTCTCGACATTCCGAATACACTTTGAAATATCATCTGCAGAATGATAACCACGAATTATTCCACCTAAGGTATCATACAAACTTACTTTATCATAGAGAAAATCAAAATATCCTTTATCCAAATAATGTTCATACAATTCTGGCTTATAAATTTCAGCAATGAAAATCACGTTGGGATAATGCGTTTTTACACATGGAATTATCCACTCCCAAAATTCAGCGGGAACCATCTCTGCCATATCACATCTGAATCCATCTACACCTTTCTCGCACCAATAAAGTAAAATGTCGAGTAATTTTATCCATGAAGACGGAATAGGATCAAAGAAACCATGATGCGGAGGATTAGGGTCTACGCCAAAATTAATTTTAATGGTTTCAAACCAATCGTTAGAAGAAGGATGAGAAGAATACACATCATTCCCAGTAACTTTTGCAGGTGATTCAACAAATTTTTTATATCCTCGAGGCAATGTTCCCCCATCAAGAGGAAGATAGTCGGAAGGAAATTGAAATGTTTCATTTTGCAAATACAAAAAATCATTTTGTGGAGAGAACAATCTACTAATATCATCATCCACACCAAAATCACTTTTCCTTCCCGGATTCACATCAGAATGATAAGACCGCGCCACATGATTTGGAACAAAGTCAATAATAGCTTTCAATCCACACTCATGAGTTCGATGAATCATTTGCTCAAACTCAGTAATCCGATTCGATACATCTACAGACAAATCAGCATCCACATCATAGTAATCGCGAATGGCATAAGGCGAACCCGCACGACCTTTTACTACATGCGGATCATCAGAAAGAATACCATTTTCCTTATAAGCAGAGAGCGAAGAATGCTCCAAAACTCCAGTATACCAAATATGTGAAATGCCTAAATCCTTTAAGCTATTTAATACCTTTGAATTAATATCATTGAATTTCCCGCTCCCATTTTGGGCGAGTGTGCCGAATAATTTATTCTTGCTATTTACATTCGAAAAAACACGCAACAACAATTGATAAATAACTAATTTACTGGAACCGGATTTAAAGTGGTAACTCTTCATACTTCTGGTATGAAAATAGTCTATCCAATCGTACTTATAATTAAAAGGTGAATGCTTTATTCACAACTCAATGTTAAGCTAGGCTCGCGCGCTAATACCTGAAACGATAAGTTTGGTAGTAAACCGAATATCATCCAAAATAGGATCCTTTGAAGAGTCAAATATATCATCACTCATCAAAACCGCTTGATGACTTTCAACAGCCATGCTATTCGCCATCTTCAAAAACACATCAGCGACACGGTTCGCATCTGAATATCGAATCTCACCTTGATCCATGGCCTCTTTAATAATATTCACTAATAAATTACGCTCTTCATTGTAAATACTGTCTCTGAGTGAAATGAAGATGGGCTCTATCTTTCTTCCCTGCTCTACAATAATATCGTGCAATAGACTTAAATGTTGATAGAATTTAGTACGTTCAAAAAGTAAAAACACTATTTTATTTTCAATTCCTTTCTTTTCCGTAATTCCTACTCTAACCAATTCACGAAAGCGATGCGCTTCTGCATAAATTACATCACAAAACAAATCATCCTTACTACTGTAATAATAATACAAGGTTGCTTTATTCAAACTTACTTTATGGCCAATCTCATCAAGAGTTGTTTTGTCATAACCATTCTTTGAAAAACACTCAGTCGCTGCGTTGAGTATCATTTGCTTTTTCTCTTCTCTCTTTAACATGGGTAATTGTTTTGGTTAAACAAAGTTAAATTCACGACCAGTTATTCCTACCAAAACACACTGAACTAAGCGATTCAACTGCTGAACGGGAAAATTTGAGCACTGAATAAGATTACCATGAAAAATTAGTCGTTCACCTATACTAAATAACTGTTCGCCAACTAAATCAGTATATTCACATAAATTTACGAACCCTCTAAAACCACGACTTTTTACCTCTTTTTGAGGTTCCAATGCCCAAAACACCTAATAATCCACGAGTCACTTCGCGGGCCAAAGTGCGTGCAACTTGACGTCCAACGGTACTATCAATCGCTTCTCCAATTACCGACTTTTCCTCCTTTTTAGATGGGCTTGCCTTCTTTTCTGGAGCGTCTTCCTTTTCAGGTGGACTTATCTTTTGCTGAAGCATTTCATAAGCACTTTCCCGATCGACTTCTTGATTGTACTTTTTCACCATCGCTGATTTAGCAAGTAAATCATCTTGCTCAACTGGAGTTAAAATATCCATGCGTGATTGAGGAGCCGATAACAAAGTATGCACTAGTGGGCTTGGAGTTCCCTTTTCGGAAAGACACGTTATCATCGCCTCACCAATTCCTAATTCAGTAATTAATGCATCTACATCATAAAACTCAGTGATCGGATAATTTTCAGCAACTAATTTTATCGCTTTACGATCGGCGGCGGTGAATGCACGTAATGCATGCTGAACTTTTAATCCAAGTTGACCCAAGATGGCTGCAGGAACATCTACCGGACTTTGCGTACAAAAAATAATACCAACACCTTTCGAACGAATTAATTTAATGATACTCTCCAATTGATCCATCAACGCATCACTGGCTTCTTTAAAAATGAGATGGGCTTCATCAATGAACAATACCAATTTAGGTTGTTCCAAATCTCCTTCCTCTGGAAAAGATTGATAAATTTCAGCCAAAAGACATAACATAAATGTACTAAACAATTTTGGCTTATCTTGAATATCAACTAAGCGAACGATATGCACATAGCCTTTACCGTTATCATCGAGTCGAAGTAAATCATTTACATCAAAGGAAGTTTCTCCAAAAAACAGATCGGCTCCTTGCTCTTCCACTTCAATAATTTTCCGTAAGATGGTTGATGCAGAAGCTGTACTAATGGCTCCATACTCCTTTTTAATTTCCTCTTTCCCCTCGTTGGTACAATACTGAAGCACCTTTTTAAAATCTTTTAAATCTAATAAGGGCAATGAACGATCATCGGAATATTTAAAAACCAATGAAACCACTCCCGACTGAGTATCATTCAACCCCAAAATTTTAGAAAACAAGACAGGACCAAATTCTGAAACGGTAGCGCGAAGTCGAACACCTTTTTCATTTGATAAACTCATCAACTCACAAGGAAATGCTTGTGGCTTCCATGTAATACCTAACTTCTCTTGACGTTCTGCAATTTTTGGATGTGGATTTCCTGGCATCGCCATCCCACTCAAATCTCCCTTCACATCCATCATCATAACTGATACTCCATTCGATGCTAAGCCCTCAGCTATGCCCTGCAATGTCTTCGTTTTCCCGGTACCCGTTGCACCTGCAATGAGTCCGTGGCGATTCAACGTTGACAATGGAATACTCACTACAGCTTCCTTCAACACCTCGCCATTAAAAACGGCTGCACCTAGGGGAATCGTTCCACCTTTGAATGTGTAACCTTTTTGAACCGTTTCTAGAAATGTTTCCTTTGTCGCCATGTTATACAAGTTATAAATATTTTATAGTCCAAACAATCAATATTATCTTTTTTCCAACAAGTTATTCTCATAATCACTGAATTTATTAAACAGATTAAAAAGTTCACTCGCATCTGTAATAAATATTTCAGTTTTTATAATTAAAATTTTTGTCCCCTACTTTACTTGTTACTTTCTTTTACGTGAAAAGAAAGTAACCAAAGAAAGCACGCCACCCAACACCAACCA
>JANOPQ010000094.1:0-5826 GCA_031421935.1 Bacteroidota bacterium
ATTTCCCAGGTACACCTCGAACAGGATCGGTGGGCTTTAGCATCAGTGGCAAAGGATACGTAGGAACAGGAAGAGACAACAACAGTAACACCGATCAATTTTGGGAATACGATCCCATCGTTAATGCCTGGACACAAAAAGCAAGTTTCCCTCCTGGAAATCGTGAAAGTGCTACTGGTTTTTCCATCGGAAGCAAAGGCTATGTGGGCATGGGACTTAACGGGACAACCATAACGGATTTTTATGAATACGATCCACTCACAAATATATGGACTCAAAAAGCAAATTTTCCAGTCGCAATAGGCCGATATGCTACGGTGGGATTTTCTATTGGCAACAAAGGATATGTTGGTACGGGCTACCACAGCGGGTTTACGAGAAACAATGATTTTTGGGAATATGATCCTGCAACAAATGCTTGGTTGCAATTGGCTAATGTTCCTGGTCCTGCAAGAGCGGATGCCGTGGGCTTTTCTGTTTCAGGTGTGGGCTATGTAGGAACAGGAAACCAATACATGGATTTTTATAGCTATGAAGTGAGTAGCAATTCATGGACGCAAATAACAGATTATGGTCCTGGAAATAGAGAGAAAGCCACAGCTTTCGTTGTGAACGATATCGCCTATGTAGGCAGTGGATATTACCTCTCCATAAAATCTGATTGGTGGAAACTGGATCCAGCATCGTTCGTGACCAATGCACCATTACTGGGTTGTGATAGTTTATTGTTGGATTCCATTTATTACACTGCAGACACCGCTTTAATCACAACTGTACCTGGTGTTACTGCTAACGGTTGCGACAGTATTTACATCCAACCCATCATCATCAATAATTCTACTTCTATTGTACTTCCGCCCATCACCGAATGTGATAGTACACTGATAGGTGGAATTTATTACAGTAATGATACAACCGTAATTCAAAATCTTTCAAGTGTAGTAACTGGTTGCGATTCGTTGGTTACAGTCGATCTCACCATAAATTTTGCAGATGCAACGGTAACCACTTTTCAAAACACCATCACAGCCAACGCAACGGGCGCAATCTACCAATGGCTCGATTGCAATAACAATTTCGCAGCAATTGTCGGCGCAACTTCACAATCTTATACAACTACAGTCAATGGAAATTTTGCAGTTATGGTTACCGAGAACAATTGCACTGATACTTCCAGCTGTGTAAACATTACTGGCATTGGGATTGATGAATTTAGTGGGGCTTTTAACATGACCATTTCTCCGAACCCAAGCACAGGAAGTTTCTTTGTTTCTACGAGTGATGAAGGTCAACTTAAAACCATTGAAGTATTGAACTTGCTAGGGGAGATAGTAGATGTGAAACAATCAACGAATGCAATCACATCGTTTGATGCAAAGGATCGTAAAGGGGTGTTTTTGGTTCGGTGTAGAGGGAATGGTTTTACTGCGATCGGACGCGTTGTATTGCTTTAAAGTAAAAAATTTATTCGGAGATTGAATTGCATCTGTTTTTTTGTAGGTAAATCCTTTATGTGTAAAATGTTTAAAATTTGAAATTGAATTTCAATCATAAAAAAAGGTCGCCCAGTAAGAGCGACCTTTCCTCATTCTAATAATTTATTAATGCTTTACAGTGAAGCGTAAGCTTTCATTCAAATATTTTCCTTTCAATCGGATAAAGTACAAACCTTCCGCTAGCTGACTTACATCAATGCGAAGATTGTTATTTCCTTTCATCAATGACTGTATTGAAGTTTGAAGACTTTTTCCAGTGATGTCGATTAAATCCATGTTCACATCTTCCGATGCGATTTCATTCAAAGCAATAGTGACAACATCATTTGCTGGATTTGGATAAACCATGCTTACTGAAGATGAATTTTCAGAAATTCTAGCAAATGGTGTACATGCATTCACATCTGTAAACACTCCATTACTTGGACGATTCGAACTCGTTCCACAGCTATTTGAAACATTGACTTTAATTGTTTGGCCGCTAAAGAAAGTTGGTCCGAAATCTATCGTGATATTTTTCGTGCCTTGACCGGAAGAAATTACCGTACCTGCTGGACTTGTCCAATTGTATGAAGTTGCACCGTATACTGTCTGAACACTGAAGGGCACTCCGGTAGCTCCAGGGCAAATCACAAAGGTACCGCTGATTACAGCAGGGCGTTCTGGTCTTGCAATCACGTTTAGTAATCGTTGTGTACTTGCACCACAATTGTTTACTCCTTCAACGATGATATCTCCACCAACAAAGGTGTTGTCGAAATTGACATTGATCATATTACTTCCTTGACCGGAGTTGATGGTAACTCCAGCAGGGGTCATCCAGTTGTAGGAGGTAGCATTTGTTGAGCCTGGAGTGCTATAATTAACTCCACTTTGATTGCAAACACCAGAAGCAGGACCACTGATAGCGGCTGGACGTGTTGGTAAATTCAAACCAAGGACTTTACTACGCATTGGACTCGTTCCGCAAGCATTCGATGCATTTACCGCAATGGTACCACCTGCATATAAAGCGCCAACCAACACTTGAACCGTATTAGAGTTCGCACTGCTGATAATAGTGCAATGAGCAGGTAAAGTCCAACCATAAGATTGAGCACGATTTACAGTAGAGACGGAGTAAGTAACAGTTTCTCCAGGGCAAATCTTATTAGGACCTGAAATAGTTCCTGGTGTTACTGGTGAAGCAGAGTGGTAACCGATATTCACAGTTGATGACGCTCCGCTAAGACCACAACCATCCACTGGTGTAACGGTGAGCACACCACTTACTCCATTTTGAATAGCTGTGAATGTCCAGCTTAAATTTATGGCAGTGGTTCCATTTCCGGAAGAAACATTTACACCAGAAGTGCCATTCCATGTCCAATTGTAACTGGTCGCATTTGGAACAGCAGCAATTGAGAAGGTTCTACTACCAGCTAGTGCACTTACACACTCAAGTGTAACTCCTGTAATCGCACCTGCATTATTCGGACCTGGATCCGGTAAAACAGTAGCTGTAGTAGTGGCCGTGTTTCCATAAATGTCAGTCACTGTAATAGAATAGGGTCCGGCAGGAAGTCCACTCACTGTATAAGGACTACTCACGGGAGAAGCATTGTTACCGTTCACATTTACAGCATAAGGACCGCTTCCGCCTGCAAAAGTTACGGTGATCGCACCGTCGTTCAGACAAGAGCTTTCTGTGCTAGTTGCTGATACAATATTAAGTGGAAGAATATCATCCTGACGTACCTGTAAATTTTCGATGCGGCTATCAAATGCAATTAAAGTTTCTCCTAGTGCATAGGGAGAAGCAGTGAAATTTGTTTTCATGTATTCTGCAAAAGCATCTTGTTCAGATCCAGGTGTAGTGAATCCCGCTTGACCAGGACCTGCAGGAGGAAGAGTTGGTAGATCTATACGCGCAGTTCCTAAAGTATTGAAAGGATATCCATCTCCACCAGAAGCAAGGAAGTTTAATGTCACAACACGAAAAACGCGTGAAGTATTTCCAACAGTAATTCCGTTTGATACTAAGGTGTCGAGGTTATTGCCAAGTGAGTCAACAATTACTGCACTGCGTATCCTTGCCATTTGCGGCAATGAAGGATCATAACTGAAACGTACACCTGCCACTTGTGGGAATTGACCCGGAGTAGCACCTGGTGCAGTTGCACGCACACCATGTTCAAGGATGGTGCGTAAACCAGATGCAGTTAATGAAAGTACTGAAAGTTGGTTGTTGAAACGAAGTGAATTTTCAATATCTAATTGTGAAATATCTCCTTGCAATTTACCGACAGTAGGATTTGCTTGTGGTGGTTCGTAAGATACTACGTTTCCAACAGCATCAACGAATCCAATAGAAGAACGAATTCCACCACCATTTTTTATAGAGATGGTTGTACCAGCATCATAAAATTTTGCCAGCCATAAGTTTGCTTCAGAAGATAGATTTCCTAAATTGGTTTCTTCTGTTCTTACTATTGCGCGACGTCCTTCAAGATACACTGCAGTTTTTCCAAAGAGATTTCCATCTTTAGAAGCAATCACATTTCCAATAGCATCACAAAGTGTCTTCACTAAAGAACCTTTAGAACCCGGAGTAAATGCATTTGCATAATTTCCTGCTCCCCATGTTTCTTCCACACCCATACTATCAGCAGGATATACTCCTGAAATAGCAGAATTTACTGACGCTGGAATAATGTTACCTGTAATATCAAAGTCAATAACCAGTCGGCCTACATATTTGTAATTGCCATCTGTGTTTATAATTGCAATCGGTTTACTGTCGGCTCCTGTTGTGAAAAATGGATATGTTTCCGTAGCAACATCTCCGGCACGTAAACGATCAGTTGCATCTGCCATTAAAGTGTTAGATCCACCTCCTAAAATAATATCTACACCCTGAAGAAAACCAGCCAATTGTTTTTCAAAAGTTAATTGCTGCATATGACAGAGTAAAATTATTTTATCACATCCTTCAGCAGTTCTTAATGAGTCAATCACCGGTTGCAGAATAGTAGCGAGTAATGACATGTCATTGGTTCCTGCCCCTGGGTTTTTAACACTTGTTGCACCGGGAGATGAAATGGATGCAAGTATAGGTGTAGTAGCACCTACAATACCGTACTTATTTCCGTTCTTAGTGATAATGCAAGATGGTGCAACTTTAGGTGTTGCCGCAATTTGAGCTGCTGTCATACTTGGGTTAGAACGGAATGCTGTGTGCTGTAAACGTGCATTGGTACTGATATTTGACAAATTTACATCTCCACTGAAATTTAAGTTAGAACTCAAATAAGGAAATTGAACTCCGAACCAACGGATATTTGTTCCTGAGTTTACTCCCGCAATCATGTTACGAAGTTCACTCGTTCCTAAATCGAATTCATGATTTCCTAATGCCGATGCTTCAATACCAATAAAGTTCATGATGGACATATCCACACGGCCGATACCAGCTCTCAAATCATTAAAACTAAAAGGTCCGCCATAATATGAAATGTATGTGTTTTTTAACGGAGTAACGAGAGATGGATCTTCACCTGAATTAGAGAAAGGACTAGGAAGAATATTGTCACCAGAAGAAAGAGTTAATGTATTTGCATAAGTATGCTCAAGTGTATCAACAATAGCAGCAAAACGAGGAGCATCTTGCACAGCATCAACAGAGGCTTCAAAGTCCGATGCATGTAAAATCTGAACAGTAGTTTTGCGTCCTACTTGATAAATGGAAATAGTACCGCTGATTTCATTGGAAAGTACTAACAAATCTTTTCCGTTTGGACTTTCATTTTTTGGAATGAAAATAATTCCTTCTGGACCAAGATCTCCACCATTATTAAGTGACGGAGTTTGAGCAAAATTTCTAGTATTTATGTATGAAGAAAAAGTAGGAGCAGTTGGATTTGTAATATTGAAGATCATGACACCTCCAATTCTCTCCAGACCTACAAATGCGAATAAACTATCTCCTAGTTGAGCAACAGTTACAGATTCAGGTTCTGGTCCTTTATCATCGCTTCTGTTTTTCTTAGTATTATTGGTATTGCTGCAATTAAAATTTGCTGGAGAAATAGTATTCATTAATTGTTCAATCTTATCTCCACTATCCCACACTAAAGCACCTGCTGAGTTCCAAATTGAAAATGATCGTGCACCGAATGAGTGAATAACATCAAAGTCGCCATCATTATCGATATCACCCGTTTTATTAGTAACATTTAATCGACCGAGGTTACTACTATTTTTTAAAGTAGCAGCGTTTGGGAAAACCGTAGGATCTAAAATATAAGATCCAGAACTTAATCGCACTGCTTCAGTTAAGGCGGTGTATTCA
>JANOPQ010000095.1:0-2725 GCA_031421935.1 Bacteroidota bacterium
CGATCTGAAAGAAAAAATTGACCCGTATTTGCGCCCACTTTACGATGCTTTGTTTGATATGATTCCAGGTGAAAAACTCAAAACATTTTTAGAGAACGGTGTCATCGAAGTAGCTCCTTTGGCATTTATGCGCGGTCGAACCTTAGATCATGCTTATGTGATTCTAGATGAGGCACAGAACGCTACAGAAAGTCAATTGAAGATGTTTTTAACGCGGATGGGCCCCAATGCGAAGATGATTGTTACGGGTGATATGTCACAAGTTGATTTACCTCGCAATCAACCTTCAGGACTCATTCAAGCAACACGTATTTTGAAAAATATTGATGGAATTGGTCTAGTATTTTTAGATGCCAGTGACGTTGTTCGTCATCGATTGGTGAAAGATATCATTCATGCCTACGATAAACCCATCAATAAAGAAGAGACTAAATAAAGTTTTGAACTATTTTAAATAATTGTATTTTAGTGGCTTAAGACTAAATTAGGTGTGCTATTTCGATATCGATGTGATTTAATACTATTAACTCATCGAAACTAAAATTACTTTTGTAGAAAGAGCCATCGTATGGAACAGACTATGACCGATTCTCAATGTATTACCAACACGCAGTTGAAGCTTCCTGAAATCACTTCTGTGTATCAAGGCAAGGTGAGAGATGTATACATCATCGACAATAAATTAATGGTATTGGTGGTATCGGATCGAGTTTCAGCATTCGATGTGGTGATGCCTCGTCCTATCCCTTTTAAAGGCCAAGTATTGAATCAACTTGCAGCTTATTTTTTAGAGGCAACAAAGGATATTTGTCCTAACTGGATTATTTCCGTTCCCGATCCTAATGCATCCATCGGAATTTATTGCAAGCCTTATAAAGTGGAGATGGTAATTCGAGGTTTCCTCACTGGACATGCTTGGAGAGAATATAGCGCAGGAAAACGTGTAATTTGCGGAGTAGCTATGCCTGATGGAATGCGCGAGAATGAAGCATTCCCTGAGCCCATCATCACACCCACTACTAAAAGTGAAGCTGGGCATGATTTAGATATTTCCAGAGAAGAAATCATTGCTCAAGGAATTGTTCCAGAAGAAGAATATAAAATGATTGAAAAATACACGCACGCACTTTATATGCGCGGTGTAAAATTAGCCAACGACAAAGGATTAATTTTAGTAGATACTAAATATGAATTTGGTTGTGCAAATGATAAAATATTTTTGATTGATGAAATTCATACACCCGATTCATCGCGCTATTTTTATGCAGATGGTTATGAAGAGCGATTGGAGCGTAACGAACCACAGCGACAATTAAGCAAAGAATTTTTACGTCAGTGGTTAATCGCTAACAATTTCCAAGGACTCGAAGGACAAACAGTACCTGAATTCACCGACGAATTTGTTGCCGAAGTGAGCAATCGCTACATTGAACTTTACGAACAAATCACTGGCCTCAAATTCGAACGCAGCGAAAGTTCCAACATCACAGAACGCATCGAAGACAATTTAAATCGCGCCTTACATCCTTTGATTGCGGGGATATAAGTTCTAGTTTTATTTTTAGTGATTACTATACCTAGTATTTTTATTTTGAACCTGCTGGCCTCAGGCAGGCACGGATAAATAGTATAAATCGGAAAAATCCGGATTTGTTTATTGCTTGCAACGAGTACCATAGTCAAGAAAGAGGATGATCGTGAAGATTCCGATTCACTCACTCTAATTTTGATTGTCATAGAGAACCTCATTTAATATGTAATTTCTTGAAGCTTGAGGCAAATAAACGATAATCGAAGTTGGATTTCAAGGTGGATAATATCTAATCCAAAATCCAACCCTGCAATATTCCACTGCGCCTGCCTGCAGTAGGTAGGTTTCAATTGCAGGGCGAAGCATCTAAAATCTAAGATCTAACATCACACCACCGGTGTAATTCCCCTCGTCTTCCCAACAACACCATCATAGTATTTCGCCATCGTTGGTGCATCCCCAACAAAATCGCCAGTAGGGTAGAAGGGTAAATTAAAAAAAACGAGTTTCTTTTTATAGTCGAGACTGCAGAACACGATGGGGATTTGTGCACCAAAGGCAATTTGATAAAATCCTGTTTTCCATTTTGCAACCGATTTACGGGTTCCTTCAGGTGTAATAGCTATGACAAATCGGTCGTTGTTTTTTGCGAGGTCAATGACTTGATCTACCAAATTAGTTTTGTTTTGTCGGTCGACCGGATATCCACCAAGACCACGAAAAAGCCATCCAAAAGGCGGTTTAAAAAGTTCTTTTTTACCTAGGAAATTTGATTTGAATTTTTTGATGCTTCTAACGGCTACGCCTATCAGAAAATCCCAATTGCTGGTGTGTGGCGCAACGACAATGATGTATTTCTTGATATCGCGTGGAACATCGCCTTCGATTTTCCATCCACGTAAATAAAAGATTAATCTGTAAATTATTCTCACGGAATAAAGATAATTGATATTTCGGAATGGGAAAATTCTTCTGTTGAATAGTAGGAATAAAGGCATTTTGGGGAGGCTATGGGTACTTTGCACCTCATGGGCATTAGATAAAAGCTAGTCAAAACCTTTGCGACTTTGCGCCTCGTATGTTTGCAGGCTAGGTAACAAAACCCCATAGACAGTATATTAGAATTTGAGTAAAAAGTCAAATCTTTGTAGATATAAACCAAAATAAGAAAAGGAGTGAGAGAAGAATCGCGCC
>JANOPQ010000096.1:0-15850 GCA_031421935.1 Bacteroidota bacterium
GAAAAGAAAGTGAAACCTCGATTATTACCATGCAACAATGAATAGACTTGTGGAATGCCGACTTACATTCTATAAATCTTAAGACATTCGATAATTTAATATGTAGAGTCGGTATAACCAAAGAAAGCACTCCATTACAGATTGAGAAACCCATGCAGCAGAAATCGCTGCAGGGCAAAGCAGTGTGAGAGTGAGGAGTGAAATCTAGAAATGTTCGCTCTTCGCTCTGTTTCCGATTCTGTTTTGCTGCCTGATGCACTCGAGGGCAGCAAAAATCGGTTCGTCCCGAAGCATCGGGATTACCTGGACGACCTCCGCGCCTGCCTGCCGGTAGGCAGGCCGTACCGAACGAAATTCCTGTTTATTAAAATTTACTGCACGAATAATGCATCTATTTATATATAAATAATTGGACTACATACTATGTATAAATGGTATAATTTAAATCAAAGAAAATAATCACGGAGAAATATACTGTTGTGCTCTTTGTAAATCTTCAGGAGTATCTACGGCAATGGTTTCAAATTCAGTGGTACGGGTTCTAATTTTAAAACCATGTTCGAGCCAACGGAGTTGCTCAAGCGATTCAATTTTTTCTAACACCCCTTGTTGCAATTGTGTTAATCGAGGTAAGATGGAAGCTTGGTAACCATAAATACCGATATGCTTATAATAGTTATGCTGTGGAAGCCAATGTTCCGTTTTAAAATTCTTCATGAATGGAATGGGTTGACGCGAAAAATAAAGTGCATCACCATTTGTAGCCATCACCACTTTTGGAATATTTTCATTGATTAACTCATCATGAGCACGAATAATTTTAACCAACGTTGCGATATCTACATTTTCTTCTGCTAATGCGCCGGCTAACAAATCAATTTGTCCGGGTTGAATGAAAGGCTCATCGCCCTGAATATTTATTACTGCATCAAACGACTCATCCAACTTCGACAACGCTTCTGCACAACGATCGGTTCCAGAAGGGTGATCGGTGCGGGTGAGGATAACATCTCCACCAAAGCTTCTAACGGTTTCGGCTATACGATTATCATCGGTGGCAACTACTACTCTTTGCAATGAAGATGATTTCTTGGCTTGCTCATAAACTCTTTCAATCATCGTTTTGCCAGCAATTAGGGCAAGGGGTTTCCCTGGAAAGCGAGTTGAATCGTAACGTGCAGGAATAATTCCAACAATCTTCTTCATATACTATTTAACTTTTGTTCCGCGGTATAAGTGAATAATGCCTTTCAATACACGTGGCTTCGTTTCACCACTTAATGTAATTTCATTCACTTTGCACACATAAAAATAGACACCTTCTGGACTTTCTTCACCATCGTTGTTACGTTTTCCATTCCAACCAATATCAGGATCCGTTGTTTCAAAAATCATATCTCCCCAACGATTAAATATTTGCATATCGACATCCTTTACATCACGATACGGATTAATAGGATGATAAACATCGTTGATTGAATTTCCATCAGGAGTAAAAATATTGGGCAATACATAGTCAGGACAACTTTCTGTACAAACAATATTACTCGACAAACTTACATTCGCATTTGAATCGGTAGCCGTGATGTAATAACATCCTGCAATAGAATTCACTCCTTGATAAATGTAAGAATAATTGCCTGCACTTACTGTGGCAATAAGGTTAAATTGATTAGTACCTGGAGCTGCATAATATAAATTATACTCAAACACATCAAAAGCACATGAAGTATCAATTGACCAAAACAAAGTATCGAGTAACGCAGGGCAATTGGGTCCATTCACCAACAAAGGAGGACATGGAGCCTCATTATCGATGGGCGTACTGCAAAAAGTTTGAGATTTATTTATAATGGGATTCACTAATCCATCTACAAAATATTCACCTACACTTTTTATATAATAACAATAATTCTGACCGTTCACGAGTGAATCATCCACATAAGTAAGATTACTGGTAACGCCGATGGAATCAAAAACATTGGGAGCATTTTCGCGGTACACTACATATTCATTGTTCGACCACGGAACATTTACATTCCACGACAAATTATTTTTTTCATCGCCTGGAGCAGCAGTTAAATAAATACTATATGCGGTTTGTGAATTACCAACAGAAAAAATATTTCCAGGAGTATCATTCCAAAACTGTACTCTATAACGGTATTGGATATCCTTTGTATTTAAAACAACATCATTAAAGGATGTATCATTTAAATTGGTGTAGGTAATTACATCTACAAAATTTCCAGAAGCATCGGCACGTTGCAAAATATAACGATAAGGACCTGGTGTTTGAATGGTATCTAATTCGGTAGGTTTTCCCCAAGCTACATAAATTTGTCCCGTAGCAATGTCAGTAGTGTTTACATCTACATTCGTGATCACAGGCAAATCGCGGCGGAGACTATTACAAAATTCTACTGACGCATAACTCTCGGCACCATCGGGATAAAATGCAGTTACCATGTAACAATATTGAACGGCAATAGCCAATCCATTTCCATTATTATCATCCGTAAAATTCGTAGTACCTAATCCATTCACCGAAGCAATTCGAACATAACCTGTATAGGCCGGCACACCAGTTTCGCAGTAGCCCGGAACAAATCCATAAGAACCTACACGACGATACACATGATAACCGACAGCTTCCGTACAGGCACTTTGATTCCAACTTAATTGAATCGTATTTCCAAAAGGAAATGAGCTTGGATTTTTTGGTGAAGGTCCAACCACTGTAATATTCACCGACTCCAAATCGGCAAGTTCTACTTGTGCATTATTATCTCTCGCTTTAAAAACTACAGTATACGGTGATTTTCGCACATGTGCACAATTGGTATTCCATTGAAAATCGCCCGTCGCAGTTCCTTGTGCAGGAGTAGAAGTAAACGTTGCGGGGCTTACTAACACTTCAAAAGGTCCTCCAGTTGCCGAAAGCGTTACCGTTTCCGTGACTGTTTGATCAGTAGCTGTAATTGTAAAAGCTAGAAATGCTCCTGCTTCAACACAAGTATCTAAAATAGTTGAAAACACAGGAGGATCATTTATTGGAGGATAAATGGTAATCTGCATATCGCGTGTCACATAACCAATATTCAACAATCCTATTCCAGCAATTCGTCGCCATTCACGAATAATCATAGCTACATTAAATTCTCCTTGTTGCAATGGAGAATCCCAAATCAAATCGCCCGACACTGCATCCAATGTAAATGATACGCTGGCAGCAGGATAAGAAAACGTGGGAATGGGTGCACCATTAAAACCCTTACACTGCACTAATTCATACGACAAACTATCACCATCTGGATCGAAAGCATTAGGATTATGAATAAACAATCTATTTACAGCACCATCATCAATGGGAGGTTGTAAAAGTTGTGGAGAAGAATTGGAAAGAAATGCAGGAGAAATAATCAATTGTGTTTCTACATAAAATGGCAAGTTCACTGATCCTTGAATATTCACCACATTCGCATTTCTATTCTCATCAAGAAAATACATTTTATAACTTCCGCTACCTGGATATGTGTGCTCCCCATAATAAATATTTCGTTGAATATCGGGACCCACATTAAAGGTAATATTTGCACGAGGTAACGTATCACGATTACCATCCCCCCACCAAAATTCTAATTCTGGTCGGTCGGCAGGACTAGATGATTTAGTATACGTAACGATAGTAGCTCTGTATGTGTAGGTACTAAGTTTTACATACGTAATTTCACCCGCACGATTATGAGTAGCAAAAGTGTTGTTCGAAAAAAGAATGAACATCATTCCGACGAACAAAAAGAGCAATTTAGTAGAATTTCGGATCATCATATTTAAACGCGATTCAGATAAAATTATTTTAGTAAGTGATAAGCTGTTGTTCCATCATTTCTGGCAAGGAACGATATTCATACTGTTGATTTCTTAACGCTGGTTCGAAACCAGCTTCTCGAATCGATTCTTGGATCCCATCACTCGTAAATCGGTGCGGTGCTCCAGCAGCAGAAACAACATTTTCCTCTATCATAATGGAGCCAAAGTCATTGGCTCCTGCCGACAAACAAACTTGCGCAATGGCTTTACCCACGGTTAACCAAGAAGCTTGAATGTTGACAATATTTGGTAACATAATTCGACTAATAGCGATGGTACGAATATACTCATCTCCACTCACGCTATTGCGTATTCCCTTTACTCGACGCAACATGGTTCCTTCATCTTGAAATGGCCATGGAATAAAAGCAATAAACCCTTTAGCATGGGCAGGTTTTTCACTCTGTACTTCGCGTAACCAAACTAAATGTTCAAATCGTTCATCTAACGTTTCAATATGACCGAACATCATGGTTGCCGATGTAGTAATATTAAGTTGATGGGCAGCACGCATCACATCTAACCATTCGCGCCCCGAACATTTTCCTTTAGAAATCATTCGGCGCACTCGATCATTTAAGATTTCTGCTCCAGCGCCTGGGAGTGAATCGAGGCCAGCTTTATGCAAAGCCTTCAACACATCAGTATGCGACATTTTTTCCAACTTCGAAATATGAGCGATTTCAGGTGGCCCCAGTGCATGTAATTTCAATTGAGGATACAAGGCTTTCAATTCCGAAAACAAATCCACATAAAAACTCAATCCAAGTTCCGGATGATGTCCACCTTGCAAAAGCAATTGCTCTCCGCCATAGCGAAAAGTTTCTTCAATTTTTTCTTTATACTGATTGATGGTAGTCGTGTAAGCTTCTTCATGACCGGGGATGCGATAAAAATTACAAAACTTGCAATTCGCTATGCATACATTCGTGGTATTTACATTGCGATCGATAATCCATGTTACCTTATTATCTGGCTTTTGTTTTTTTCGCAATTCATTTCCCACATACATCAAATCGGCAGTGGATACATGTTCAAAAAGATATTTTCCCTCATTGGCTGAGAGGAACTCAAAGTTTAATGCTCGCTGGAGTAGTAGATCGCTATTCATTTTTTCATCTTCTTTGCCCTTTACAACCCCTATCTCAACTAAAAGTTATCATCAATTTCGATATAGAATTGAGGATGACAAAGGCTTTACGTAATTTCATCCGCTCAAATTTACGCAACTCTATGCAGATCACACTAAAACACCTGTCATCTCCTCGTAAAGATGGACATATCTTGTTACTCTTTAAGAATGAGGACTTTTCGTCTACTTACTTTACCAAGGATGAAATCGCCTTTATCAAGTCGGAACTGAAGGCCGAAAAGAAATTTGTAGCTGTAAATCAGTACAATAGAATGGTTTACCTGCAACAAATCGAGACCGAAAAGAAGAATTCTTCGCAACGGCTTGAAATGGCTCGAAAAAGTGGAGCTTCTCAATTTTCTCGCCTTCAAGCCGGAAAAATGGAGCAAATCACACTTATTTCAACTTTGCCTGCAGATTTGGTCTTGGCTTATGCGGAAGGCTTAGTGTTGGCAGGCTATCAATTCCTGAAATACCGAACAGGCAAGAAGAAAGAAGAGCATGCTGTGAAAACAGTTTTTATTCAATCCAAGGGGTTGACCGAAAAAGAAATTCAACAACAAAACATACTCAACGAAGCAGTTTTCAAAGCGCGCGATTTAGTGAATGAGCCACAATCTTTTTTAAATGCTACTGAATTTGCAAAACAGTTTACGTTGATGGGCAAACAAGCTGGATTCAAAGTTCAGGTGTTGAACAAGGCAAAGATTAAACAGCTTAAGATGGGCGGATTGCTTGCTGTAAATTTAGGATCGATACAAGCTCCTACATTTACGATCATGGAATGGAAACCAAAAAATGCTGCTAATAAAAAACCGATAGTGTTGGTAGGAAAAGGTGTGGTGTATGATACTGGTGGAATGAGTTTGAAACCTACTCCTAACTCGATGGATTTTATGAAATGTGATATGGGCGGAGGTGCTGCAGTGGGTGGAGCCATTTATGCCATTGCAAAAGCAAAACTTCCAGTGCATGTTATTGCATTAGTTCCTGCAACGGACAATCGTCCAGATGGCGATGCTTATGTTCCGGGAGATGTGATTACCATGATGAGTGGAAAAACGGTAGAGGTATTAAATACAGATGCAGAAGGAAGATTAATTTTAGCAGATGCATTGCACTATGCAAAAAGATACAAGCCTGAGTTAGTACTTGAATTTTCTACATTGACGGGAGCCGCGGCAGCGGCGATTGGTCCGATGGGAATTGTTTGTATGGGAGATGTGCCTGACAAAACTCGGAAAGCATTACACGATGCAGGCGACCAAGTGTATGAACGCTTAGCTGAATTTCCTTTTTGGGAAGAATACGACGAATGGATTAAATCGGATATAGCTGATATTAAAAACGTAGGCGGACCTTATGCGGGTGCCATAACAGCAGGAAGATTCTTAAATCATTTTGTTGATTATCCTTATATGCATTTTGATATTGCTGCTCCTGCATTTAACAAATCGAATGATAGTTATCGAGTGAAAAACGGAACTGGAGTTGGTGTTCGTTTGTTATTTGAATACATCAAAAAATTAGCTGGAAAATAAAAAACGAATAAAAATAATTTTCACATTATCCTCTCATCAATTAGAAAATAAAACGAAATGAGCACAGAGCACGAAGGCAGAATTAAAATAGGAATCAGCATTGGGGATATCCATGGAATTGGTCCAGAAGTAGTGATCAAAGCTTTATCTGATAATCGCATTACACAAGTTTGCACTCCTATTATTTATGGAAACAGCAAAGTGATTTCACATTACAGAAAGACATTAAATCTACAGGAATTTAATTTCAATACCATTCGAAGTATTCAAGATATCATTCCAAAAAAAGTGAATTTAATTAATTGCTGGGAGGAAGAATTGAAAATTGAAATGGGTGTTGCCTCCCATGTTAATGGTCCTTATGCGATGAAATCACTCGAAGCCGCTACCAACGATTTGAAAAGTGGATTTATTGATGCATTAGTTACAGCACCTATCGACAAGAATAGTATTGCTCCTGAAGGTGGATTTTCTGGACACACAGAATATTTAGCCAAAGCATTTAATACTTCCGATTACTTAATGTTTTTAGTGAGTGGAAATTTAAGAGTTGCTTTAGTAACGGGTCATGTTCCGGTTTCGAAAATTGCACCCTTGATTACCAGTGAACGCATCAAACAAAAATTAAATGTGATGATCAAATCACTCAAACGTGACTTTGGAATTCGTAAACCTCGAATTGCAGTTTTGGGATTAAATCCACATGCAGGCGACTCAGGCGTCATTGGAAATGAAGATCGTGATATCATTGCGCCCACTATCAAAGAAGCTTTTGCTGCAGGATTATTAGTTTTTGGGCCTTACTCTTCTGATGGATTTTTTGGAACTGGACAACAAGAAAAGTTTGATGCTGTGTTAGCGATGTACCATGATCAAGGATTGATACCATTCAAGACACTTGCATTCGAAAACGGTGTGAATTTCACAGCAGGATTACCAGTAGTACGCACTTCACCAGATCATGGCGTGGCGTATGATATTGCGGGAAAAGGAATCGCGAGTGAATCATCCATACGAGAAGCTATATATACAGCCGTAGATATTGTCAATCGCAGAGTTGATTACGACGAGGTGAATGAAAAACCACTTGCGTTTGGGAAATTGACAGGGGAACGATAAAATCACATCCCCAAAACTTAGGGTTTAAACCCTAAGTTTTGGGGATGTGATCATACATTATCGCATCAAATACATTTTACCCCAACCTTTTTTGAAATATTGGTCGGCGCTGGTTTCTCTTTTTTCGATGTTAGAGCCATTGATACCGGTAAGCACACGATAAACATAAACGCCATTCGCTAACTGATCACCAAACTCATCTTTACCATCCCATGCATAATCGGTAATATTTCTACCAATACGAATGGCACCCAATTCTTCTCTCATAATTTCACGAACTACTTTTCCGGTGACGGTCATGATTTGAATTTTAAATTCGGTAGGCACTTCAGATCCTGTAAGCATAAATACAAATCGAGTAGAAGTACTAAATGGATTTGGATAATTCACTACTTCCGTGATAGTGCTTTTATTGATGACTTCAAATTGAATTTTGTAATCGAAGATTCCGCTTAAGTTTCCAGTTTCGTCTTTAGCTTCAACGGCCAACTCATACACTCCATCCACTAAAAGATGAGGATGATAATCGATTCGGAAACTATTGTTTGGTAATGCGGCAGGAAGCCAACCCAACAACGTATTCGTAACGTTTGATCCCGGTGCGGGCTCGAAGTGTAAATATTGCAGTTGTCCAGAAGGTGAACGCAATGAAATTCGGAAATTCGATGTGTCATTCAATGCTAAATATTTATTCTCATCCTTCAGCTTCATTAAAATCTCTGGACGCGATGAAACGATATCACCATTCAAAATATGCAAACCATCAAAGGTCACATCCAACAATGGATTCGTAATATCGGGGTTTACTGTGAACTTCAAACTGGTAATATTATTAAAATGGTATTGTTCGGGTTGATCTTTATTCGGGTTGGCTTCAATCCACAAGCTATTCGTGCCCGTATAAGTTAGAGAACTAAAACTCACATGACACATGATCGTATCGCCTGCAGGAAGGTCACGGTGAAGCCTCACCGAAGAAATATTTCTGCGAATATTATTTGCATCGTAAACAAAATAATTCACCAGCAATGTATCCATTTTCTGACTACTAATATTCTCAAATGCCATACTTAAGCTGATGGTCTCCCCTTCTTGAACCGAATCATTAAAGAAAGAATAATAATTCGTATTCAACGAACCTTCCGGTACTGGATCAAAAAACACTTGCCATCTTTCCATTTGTGGTGGAGTTCGGAATTGAGAATCTTCCATATAAGACCTCAATCGTAAGTTAGGAAAAGTGATAGCACTAATCATACTTAAATCGATGGGATTCGTTGTATCCACTAGTGAATCCATCAACAACACTTCTTGTCCTGTAGTAGCAATTCCGAAGACTTGCAAATAGATACTATCGGGAGAAATTCCAGATTCTAGATGTGTATAATTCCAATGCAATTGATTCCATGCGGTGGCAGGACCAATTACCGAGGAAGATTGAAATCCTTTATCCCAATCGCGAGATAGTAGATAATCGATGCGCAATGAACTATCTGGATACAATCCCTTCTTAAAAATGACAGAGGAAGGATCACCCTTTTTCATAAACATCATGAATTTATCTCCGTTCTGGAGGCTGCTGAATTGAGGAACGCCAATTGAATTGTACGCACTGCTTAACGATGTCAAAGAATTGAATGGTGCAGAGAACGTAGTCCAACTCAATAGATAATTTCCATCAGGTACATCATTCTGAATAAAATCAGCAAGACTATCGATTCCCGAGGTGAGACCAACATTAAACAAGAAATACTTATCAGGACGAGTTCTAAATCCACATCCTTGTGCCGTATTACAACTATAATAATTATAATTTCCAAAATAATTAGTACAAGAATCCGCTGTCCATGGTGTTTCGAAATTAATAGAATCCAAAACAGCGACTGCAATTTGTGAAACTCCAAAGCAACCACCATAATCCATATTCACACCATTAATTTCATAGCTCGGGCGATTTAACTCATGCGTCATCAACAATGAATAATTGGATGAAATATACTTCGTTTGTCGAGCAGAATCTACCCATAACATGTTTGCCAAAGCACTTTCCTTAAATTGATAATAATGTGCTTGCGACCAACCTGTCTTACCTGGTTTAAACAAAAAGGAGCTTACCTTCCATTGGAATTTAGAAGAAATTACAGTATCCAAACTCATAATCGAGTCATTCGCCACTCGCCAATAGTAGGCGGTGTTCGAATCTAAAACAAATGGAATACTCCACGAAATAATACCGAATGCATTGTTGGCTAAGCCTGATACTTTATTTGGGCTATTGAAGAAATACGATGTGTCCACTTCGAAACGATAAGACTTTGCCGCTGCAAATAAATCTGCAGTGGTCGCTTTTAATACGATATTTCCATTCGGTACTATAGCATACTCTTGAGGGAAAACGGGGTTAATGTCGGTAGAATTAATTAGCAATTGCGATTTCGCAACATTATTTCCAACGTTGTCAATTTCATCCACTTCATTGTATACATCGACTGTAATTTCAAACATATTAAGTCCGGCACCATCTTTAAAATCAACAGGCAAGGTAATACTTAACGTATCGAGAAAAGAAATATAAGGAACTGCAATGATGGTATCTCGTTTATTTCCTGCGGGCATAGTTCGGCTAATCAACACATGCATGGTTTCGCTTGTATTCTTTCCCAAATTAGCAATCGCAAACCTCACGATGAAGCTATCCATTTCGGTAGTTACGATTGATGGATCATAAAAAATACTTGCATTCGTAATTTCATAATCAGGCTTTTCAAATACATTCATTTTGATGGCAGGATCACCATGTAATGTCATATTCATACATACACTTTTTATATCAAAGTTCAATGAATCGTAAATATCTTCTACTGATTTCTTCATCACTTCTCCAACAGTATAGCCATAATAATCTCTGAAGCCTACTTCATGAAAGCGGGTTGAATAAAAATGGAGAGGATCAATCAATCCTTTATCGGGCACCGCAATAAACGCAATGGATCCTTTGTCAGGAGTTAATACAAAACGTTCATTAAGCAAACGACTCGTGGTATGAATATCTCCAACAAAACAAGACAGAGCAAGCACCACAGGATAGCGATCCTTATTATTATAATTTTCTGGATCATCTGTAGCAATATCGAAAGATGTTCCAGCAGCGTGACCATAGAATGTCATCATGCTACAGCCTGTATCAATTAATTGTTGAATGTATTGACCTAAATTTAATTGAATGGGCGCTGTAGAACTTTTCAAAATGGTAGTGACATTACCTCCGAACAAAGTATCTTCAATAATTTGTTCGTAAACACTCAGTTTGCTTGATAAAAAATTCTGCTCATTTAAATCTGTTCCGCCACCAAAATGAAGTACATTCTTCATCCAAGCAGACGGCGGTAATGTTTGTTGCAATTCAAATGAAATTAATTTATTTAAGTATGCATTAACATCGACATCATTTTGCACAGCAATACGACCTGTCGCAATTTCAGGAGCAAACTTATTTGTATTTAAATGCGAAGTGAAAATTTGATCAGATGCAGGCTCACCATACGTTGGAATTAAATTTAATCCATACGCAGCACCACTTCTAGCATTTTGTGAAAGCACCGACTTTCCTAGTAACAATAAAAATCGAGGAGCCACTGAATTATTATCGATCAACTGATCACAAAAATTACGGATTGACAAGGGGTGCTTTTTAATACCCCATGCGAATTGATCATATAATTCATCTATATCAGTAAGCAATACATTGTATCCCTTTGTCGTTCTATATCCAGCATAAGATAATGCTCCATTCCAAATTGATTTATTAGACACTAATAAAAAATCGGAATTGGCACCCGTTAATTTAAAATTATTAAATCGTGCAAACTTCGTGGGATCGGTATCTACATTTACACTTTTCATCGTTGCGTTTCCTGAAAACGAAAGCACCTGACTATTATCAAGCATAAAGCAACTTTGTTCTTGACCATTCATGGGAACTAACCCTTTATAAACACCTCCTACTTGGGAAGGAATCAATAATTTTATAGTGTCTCCGCTCATTACATAAATGCGAGGAGCAGAGGCATTCAGATTCGTACATTCCAATAATGCTTTTGTAGAAGCACTATTCACGGCTAATTTAATTGGAAGTGTTTCACCATTAAAATCAAAACTTCTTGAATAGCGCAATTTGGCGTAGGCAATTTGCATGTAATTTAAATTCCCTGGAAAAGTCAAATCATTAAGTGGCATAAATTGAAAAGTGAAATTTCCACTCGAAGGTAAATTAGCAATATCAAAATTATGCTTTACCAATTCATATGCATAAAACAAGGTATCGATTAATACATTACCAGCACTTTTAAACTGATAGGGATGTGCATTTGCATTAGCGCCCATCACCATGGCTTCTATGGTAGGTAGTGGACCCAATGAAACTGATTTTGCAATAGAATAATTTATATCAAATGGAGCTTGTTTACTAATTCTATTGGATAAAAAACCTTCGCCTTCAGAAAAAGAATTATCTGCAATGTCATTACCATCTCGCCAACCAATATTGTATTCACCACCATACACTTTAACATTTTCAGAGATGAAATAAGATTCTGGAGAATAAGCTCCAAAATTATTATCTGTTAATAAAGGCATCCTTCTGTTGTTCGTAGAGAACGGAGAATACGTCAAGAAATAAGAAGCGGTGTCGTTGTAAATACTAAAGTACGGATTCGGCTGGTCTTCATTATTCACATACAATGCACGATCATAAGCACCATCGGTTCCTTTTCCATAAAATTCAACATAATCACCAGGACCAAAAATATTATCCCCATTCAAATCGGCAACATGAATAAATTGTTCTTTACCGTTAGCATACATTTGAAAACGGTCGGGGCTAAACCAAGATGTTACGGGCACGCCATTGTTTTGCATATCGGCATAAGAAACTCGGTAGATTCCCTCTTGCCAAACACCAATTCGAAAGTACTGTTGTGTGGATAAGGGTTGCCCGCTTGTAAATGCGATCCATTCATTTCCGTATGGCTGCGCATAGGAAATAGTTTGGGCAAATAGAATTGCGGTGATTAGTGCGTAAAATTGTTTCATGTAAGATTTTATTTTTTACTTGAAGAACCTTCCTTTTTCACAATATTCAATCTCAATGAAAACACATTCGAATACAATGATTCGGATGTATTTCCAATATTCGTTAATGCATAGTCGATGGTTACATTCTTTAAGCGCAAACCAATTCCAATATTGGGTTGTGCTATAGTAGATGTGCTGGCATCAATATTTTTAATGGTTTGAATGTTTCCTAATCCTGCTCTCAAGAAGATGAAATCATCATATCCGAACTCCACTCCTATTTTAGGATCTATACTCATCACATCTGTTTTCACGGGAACATTTCTCTTTCCATCAAAAGTGATATCAAGATCGATAGCTGGATTCACTGTAATTTTTTTGATAATATTAGTTTTGAAAGCGGTTCCCAAAATTAATCTTGGTAATGTAACTTCTAATCCATTCTCTGGAATAGCATTTCCGGTTTGATTAAATACAGCTTCTAAATTTTCGGTATTGTATGTCCACGCATTGAAGGTGGAAGTAATATCTTTTCCAACGGCAGCGAATGTCCATTTTCCCTTTTCATACTGCGCTCCTGCATCTAAACCAAATCCCCAAGCTTTTGCGAAGTCGCCGACTTTACGATGCACCACTTTTGCATTTCCACCTAAACTCAATCCTGTGATTTTAGTTTTTTGCGCATAAGAAAACAAAAACGCATAATCAGCAGAAGAGAAAGACTTCAATCGATCGTAATCGATGTTTCCATCTTTGTCGATTAAATCGGTGGAGTCGATGATATCATCTACTGCAAAACGAATGATTGAAACACCAATTGTTCTGGTGGCGTCTATGGGTGCAGCAAAAGAACCGTAATCATACTTTGCAATACCAGCGAAATATTCACTGTGCATTAAAGCGATTTGCAGATTGCCTTTTACTTTTGTTAAGCCGGCAGGATTCCAATAACCTGCTGTTGCATCATTCACCATTGCCGACATCGCACCGCTTAAACCGAGACCGCGAGCCCCAACACCAATGGCTAAAAATTCATTGCTGTATTTAGGAGTTTGTGCAACTAAAGCGGTACTGAGGAGTCCGGCAACAGCGCTTAAATAAAATTTTGATTTTTGCATAATTATTAGGTTGTGGCATCCAAACGTTTTTCAGAGACAAAAATTATGTTCTGAAGTCGATTATACGCAAGGACTGGTGTGAAGGTTCTGAAAATCAAAAGTAAGTAGGTTTGCCTCTGAAATCTGCATTATTCATGTAAAATATTAACATTAAAATTCACCCATCAGAATAGACGATTGACCACTGACAATTCCACTTTGCCACATCTATTTTAAGGCTATATCAATTATCTTCGTCCCCATGCGACACCTACCCAATCTTATGACATTAGCCAATTTGTTTTGCGGTTGCTTGGCTATAGCTTCCATTTTCAATGGAGAATTAACGACGGCGAGCATGTTCATTTTCATTGCTGCATTGCTCGATTTTGGAGATGGATTTGTCGCTCGTAAATTCAATGCTTACTCTGAATTAGGAAAGCAACTCGATTCATTAGCTGACATGGTTAGTTTTGGATTAGTGCCAGGATTAATGCTCTATGTCATTTTTGTGATGGGCAGCACGAAGTTTGATTTTGATCCCACCTTGATGATGATGGGGCAATATTTTATGTTCATGGTAACTATTTTTTCCTGTTTAAGATTGGCCATGTTTAACATCGATACTCGACAGAGTTCTTATTTTATCGGCGTACCTACACCTGCTAACACCTTGATGATCATTTGCATACCTTTTATTTTAGCCGATGACACTTGGGGACTTAGCCAATATATTTACCATCCTCTGTTTCTAGTTGTATTCGCTGGAATAACCAGTTATTTATTGGTAGCAGAGATTCCATTATTGGCTTTAAAATTCAAATCATTTGCTTGGAATGTTAATAAAGGGGTTTACTTATTATTGATCGTGAGTATTTTATGTATTCTTCTACTAAAGTTTGCAGCCGCCCCGATCATCCTCCTTTTCTATGTAATTTTGTCCTTGATTTTTCCACCCCATAAAAAAACGACATGAAATTCAACGCACATATCAATGTAATGCCACAAAAAGCATTACTTGACCCACAAGGACGCGCCGTTACTGGCAGCATGAAAAACTTAGACCTTTCTCAAATTGAAAATGTTCGCATCGGCAAGCACATCACTTTAGAAATTGAAGCGAAGTCGAAGGAAGAAGCCATGCAAAATGTAGAATTAGCCTGCAAAAAATTGTTGGCGAATCCCATCATGGAAAATTATGAGTTCACGGTTGAGCCAGCTTAATTTTTTCAGATGAAATATTTACTTCTCAGTATTTGCAGTGTATTTATTTTCTGTTCAGCATTTGCACAAACGGAGAATGAAAAAGCGATTGAAGAAATTTTAGAATTTCGGAGAGGTTTAGATTCAGATTACCAAGATCCAAAAGAATCACCTTTAGGTGAAAAGAACGTAGCTAGTTTTACGGGCCATCGTTACTTTCCAATTGATTTAGGATTGAGAGTATGGGCAAAAGCGGAAGTATTGAAAAACGAGAAATCGTTTCTCATGAAAACCAGTGGACCAAAAACTCCTGAGTATAAAAAATATTTGAAACTTACTTTCTCTATTGATGATACCACGTATGTGTTATATGCGTATCAAAATGTTCACTACTCACAAAAAGAAGAATATAAAGATCATTTATTTCTACCGTTTACGGATAAAACGAATGGCTTTGAAAGTTATGGAGGTGGACGATATATTGATCTTCGTATACCCACCACCGATAGTTTGTTGTTAGATTTTAATCAATGTTATAATCCGTATTGCGCGTATACAACAGGATACAATTGTCCGATTCCGCCTAAGGAAAATGCTTTGCCAATTAAAATTGAAGTGGGGATATTAGCGCCTGAAAGACATTAGATGTTGGATGTTAGATGTTAGATGTTAGTCCCGATAGCTATCGCATAGGCGTCAAGCTTAAGCAGCGCATTTTTCATATTTTTCCATTGTATTTATCCTATCATTTCTTTTCTCGTATCTACAGTATTTCTCTAATTGTACTTTAATTTTTTCATCATTTTCGGATG
>JANOPQ010000097.1:0-22962 GCA_031421935.1 Bacteroidota bacterium
GAGGTCCATAGTTGCTATTAAATACATTAGAAGAAATTTGATCTTCAAAACCGTTCAATATATAAATGCATGTATGTGTGTTTTTAAAAGTATTACTCGATATATTTAATGCAGATGCATTACCGCTGTTGGAGGGGCGAATAGAATAAATACCAGCTACACAATGATCGAATTCGGCATCGTTAATTTGGATGCTACTGGTTTCATTCAAATAGATACCATGGTATGCTCTATCAAATTTATTATGCAAACCCAACAACTGTAAGTGATTTGCCTTAACATTACTGGCATATAAAAAAATAGCTGCATTTTCACCTACGTGCGGATACCATAAACCACCTAAACCAGAACTAAATTCACAATTATTAATTACGGATGCAGTGCCGTTTATTGGATGATTATTATAAGCAATAGAGAAATAATTGTTTTTAAAATCGGTTCGATCTACGTTCATATAACCTCCATCTTTAGGATTTGTTGGAAGCGTATTATTTTCATCATAAAAATTTATACCCGCAAGAGCCTGTTCAATAGAACTAGGAGTATTTGTTGAAGCATCCGGCAAACTATGAAATTCTCCCATGATAGCAGTTGGAATATCGCTCCACACTTCAACACCTTTCCACATGGTTTCACAAATTGGATTTCCATTAAGTTTAGTACCTTCTATGAACAGCTTAGCTCCGGGATGAACAATAATTTTTCCTGTTAAACTAAACTGCAGCTCCATTCCCACTATGTGTACGGTTACATTGGGCATAATTTCTAATTCATTTTTTATGATAGCTACATTACCGGTTCCATTGTTTAATGGATTGGCAGTCGGTGTCCACGTTCCAGATTCTTCGGCATTGAAATGATCTTGATGATAGTCAGTATTAAAATTACAACATTCTTTATCCACATTAAACACTGTTAAGTAATCTTCACCATCTTGCTGGTCGGGCATAATGTTTACATTAACATTGAAACCACTACCTATACTAAAAGTAGAAAAAGGAACCACGCCGCTTACATCTAAATGGGAATAATTTAATTCTGCCCAATTATCTACAAATGTCAAATTGCTTGGATTATTGGGATCATTCAATTGAGTAAGTACGGTATGCGGATTGGGATCATTTAAAGAAATACAATCAGCACAAACCATATACAAATTCAAATCCTTTCCTGTTTCGATCATTGAATACCCATATTTAATTAGATCATTTTGATTTATATTGGGAAGGGTTATAGGTGATCCATTTGCTGCATCAATACATTTCAAATAATTGGGTCCTGTAGAAGTATAGTAAATATACTGACCACTTGGAGAAAACTCAATTCCTTTAAGAGGATTCGAACCTATTGAATTTACAATGGGACCAACGATAAAATCATTAGTAGGTAATAAATTTTGATTAAAATTTACAACTTCAATATAATTAGATCCATAACCCCAAGGAATGGCCAGCGTATAATTAGGTAATCCACCTACTACACTCTCATACACTTCGAGCTCTGACTTTAAGGCGCCACTTCCTCCTGTTGGAGCAGTGGAAGTATAAATAAGAGTAGCTATTGAAATTCCAGTACTTGTTATATAAGAAGCATAAACATATCCCCCAGAAGAGATAAATAAAATTCTACTTCCATCACTACGAGGACGGGTTACCGCTAAATGCATTTCACTGGTATGAACATTTATATTGGTCCAACCTCCAGCTCCATTTGAAATGTCAGCAGCTACTACATCGCCTGCAGCATTTGCTCCGTCTAGCGATCCGAATGCACTTGCCGAGTTATTATATACACTCATATCCACTATTGCAAAAGCGGGCTTAGGATTTGTTCCAGTTGTGCCTGAAGCGCCAAAATTATATTTGTATGCACCAATAATATAATACCTAGAGCACGAACCAGGAACTGGCACAATACATATTTCAGGATAACCATAAAATTTATCTAATCCGGCATTTGTATTGACAAAAATTTCTCCTATATCAATATTGCTCTCACTATATAAATAACCATCCTGAACACAAAATGATAAATTCAAATTCTGATCATGCCTCATATTCCAACCAGAGAAATTACTAAAATTTACGGCTAAAGCTGGCAAAGTAGTATTTGGTGTTGGTGCAAGCACATCTACATAATCTCTACCAAACAGCCATCGATTACTTTGTGCAAAAGAAATATTAATCATAAATAAATAGACTATCAAGTGCAAAACAATTTTGCTGCTTACAATAGGAATTAGCACCCTCTCTATTGTCTTTTCTTGTCGTAGGGGGGGGGGGTAATGAGTGTGAGTGTGAGTGTGGTAATGTAAATGATGGTTGTTGTGCAATTTTTAAATTTTTCATAATTGAATTTTTTAAAATGTTTAACTTAAATAATAAACCCGGGTAGGCCAAATGTACAGCACTTTCCATCCAAAACAACCCCAAAATGCATTTTCACTACTTTTAGGTGACATTTTCACTACTTCTAGGTGAAATTTTCACTACTTCTAGTATATGATTTTCTCAAAAAAATTTCGTTTGGGGAAACCTTGAAAAAGTAAAGGACCCCAAGTTCGAAATAAATTTTGCTGACGTTTAAAAAATTCAATAAATAAAATTTACCGTTTTACTGTGCTTGACAATGTAAATCGTATTGAAATTATTCCATCAGCACTTTCAAATAAAATTTAGGATCTTTCAATCTTCCTCTTAAATCAATATCTTCAAACATACAAGAGATCGTTTCTCGTAACGTTTTACTTCGCACCGCTTTATTCACAACCAAATTAAAGAGCCATGGATACTTCACTAATTCCTGCATTTTTTTGCTGAGACTTAATTCGGGCCAAAGGCGTTTATACACTGAATCATCATACATCTGCAAAGCAGCAGCAGTATAATTTCCTTTCAGTGCTTCAATCGCTTCGGCAGCTTTTAATGCGCTAATCATCGCATTGCCTATTCCTTCTCCTGTAAATGGATCAATCAATGAACCAGCATCGCCTAACAAAATAAATCCATCTCCAGAAAGTGGACGTTTCTTAGAACCTAACGGTAACCCATAGCCGCGAATAGGACCTTCCATCTCTGCACCTTCAAATCGACTACGAATGGGTTCGTACTCACGAAGGAGTCGGAGCATGTCTTCCTTTAAATTTACTTTCTTTTTACTCACCACATCACTGCGCATGCCCACCCCTACATTTGCATAGCCATTGGGCAAGGGAAAAATCCAGAAATAACCAGGAAGAAAATCTTTTACAAAATGCAATTCAATATAACCATTCGGATCTAAGTCTTTTACACCTTTATAATAGGCGCGCAATCCGGCACAATAATGTTCGTCTTCCATTTGAATTCCGCCCACTTCTTTTGCAAAACGAGAATGGGCGCCATCGGCAGCAATCAACAAAGAAGTTCTATAAACATGCTTTTCATCTTTATCGCTGATGATCCAATCTTTTCCTTCTCTTTTAAATTTTTCAATACGAACATTCAATTTCGTTTGAACACCGTTTGCTTTTTTCGCTTCATTAAAAAGCCAATTATCGAAATCATAACGTCGGGAAATATACCCTGGAGGTTTTTCCTTATTGTCTTCCCTTCGAAAAGGAACCTTCAATACTTTGCCATTTGGCGCTACAAAAGTGACTCCGTGGGAGTCGAGCGTGTGTTCCTGTGCGGCGAGTCCATCTACCAATAAAGGGTCAATTCTTTTGAGAGTAAGCAAGACTTTTCCACTTAAAGCATCGCCACAAACCTTATCTCTGGGGAATTCGGATTGATCCAATAGGAGGCAAGGAATCCCCTTTTTCGCTAAGGCTAAGGCAGTTGTGCTTCCGGCTGGACCAGCACCGATGATAATAATTGGATGAAATTCCACTTTCGAAAAGTACAAAATCTAAACACTACCTCCTCATCGAATAAGCCAATTATTTAAGGTCATAGTACATTAAACTATTGGACTTAATTCTTTGAAAATTCAGAATGAATCGGTTACTTTGGTCTACCTATTCCCTTTTACACCACACAACCACACCTTAACACTAAAGACCCATTTCATGAAAAACGCATTCCGCTATGCCCAGCGCATGGCACTACTACTTGTCGCTCTATTTGTGACTACCCATGCAAGTGCTTCCCATTTAATGGGAGGAAATTTAACTTATGAATATTTAGGTATCAATGGGGCCAGCGGACTCTATGAATATCGAGTTACACTTTATGTTTACCGCCTTTGTGATCCTGGAAGTTCTGCGCTACCAAACACTATGAACTTTGGTGCTTACCAAGACAACCCAGGAAATCCAGGTGGTCCGAAACAATTGTTGAGTAGTATTTCTCTTCCTTTGCAGAGCCAACAATTTATTCAACCACCGAATGCAAATGATTCCTGTACTTTTTTACCAAGTGTTTGTGTAGAAGAAGGTATTTATCAAAATGTGGTTTCACTTCCATCAAACACTACAGGTTTTTATTTTATAGCAGATCGTTGTTGTCGTAATAATAACATTGCTAATTTGGATAATCCAGGAGGGACGGGACAAGCGTATTATGCACAAGTTCCGGAACCTAATATTGTAAACAGTGCGCCTACATTTGCAGTAGCACCTGTTCCATTTATTTGTGCAGGAGATACTATAAGTGTATTGAATCAAGCATTTGATGCAGATGGAGATTTATTGGTTTATCATTTTGCAACGCCGTATGCAGGTATTGCAAATACAGGACAACCTAATCCAAATCCTCCTGCTAATTATGTGTGGCCAATACAAAACATTACTTATGCCGCAGGTTATAGTGTTACGAGTCCGTTTGGATTAGGAGATTATATTAATATCGATACTGCTACAGGGCTTGCTTCATACGTTGCCCCTAACACTGGATTTTATGTTGTTGCAGTTGAAATTGAAGAATGGCGAAATGGTGTTTTGATTGGAGTAACACGCAGAGACATTCAATTAATTGTTATTACTTGCCCTGTAAATCCACCTCCTTTAATAGCTGCTGGAAGCGCATTAACTTATACTATACAAGAGGGACAAACATTATGTTTTAATGTTTCCTTCACCGATCCAAATAATGATAGTTTATTTATGGTGAGGAACGGAGATATTTTTAATTCAGTATTAACAAATCCACCGGCTACTCTAAATAATGTAAGTGGAGTAGGAAGTATAAGCAGTCAATTTTGTTGGACCACATCGTGTGCGCAAGGAAGAATAACACCTTATCAATTTAGCACTGTTGTTGATGACAATGGCTGTCCGGCTAAGACTACAAATACGGTTTACACCATTAATGTTACTCCTGCGGTGAAACCCACTATCATCAATGGACCCGACACCATTTGCGCAAACTTAGCCAGTGGAATTCCATACAATGTAACGACTACAAGTGGCTATACCTACACATGGTTTGTTACGAATGGCAATCAAGCTTCGGGTGGAACAACAGGTGCTATTGGCGTAAATTTTACAGGAAGTGGAAATTCAACCATAAGTGTAGTCGCCGTGAATCCATTTGGATGTCCGGCCGACACATTAACAAAGCCTGTATTTATTCGTGCATTACCTGCAGCAGTAGCTGGAGCTGATATCAATTTCTGCTCAGGAGGATCTGCTGTTATTGGCAGTGCTAATACCGCTGGAGTTACCTATTCTTGGAGTCCAACCACTGGTTTGAGCAGCAGTATTGTTTCCAATCCAACGGTTACATTAACTAACGGTACTGGATTACCGCAATCTGCTACTTACATCTTAACCACTACTTTAAACGGATGTTCTAATAAAGATACAATCGTTATAACTACCAATCCATTTCCAGTAGCCAACGCAGGAAGCAATGTTTCTATTTGTTCGGGAACGAGTGCTCCTTTGGGTAGCTTACCAACAACGGGCTATACGTATACATGGACTCCTGCAACAGGATTAAATAATGGAAGTATTTCAAATCCTGTTATTTCACTTACCAATGGAAATTCAGTGCCTGATACTTTACAATATGTGGTCGTATTATCAAACACTTTTGGTTGTGGTGATAGTGATACTGTACAAGTTATTGTTCGACCTGTGCCAACGGCAAATGCTGGAAACGACATTACTTTTTGCTCTGGTGGATCAGGAACTATTGGTGCTGGATCTATCACTAATTACGGATATTCTTGGAGTCCAACAAGTGGATTGGGCGGTGCTACTGTAAGTTCTACTTCAGTAACATTGACTACTTCATTAACAGTAAATGATACGGTTCCATTTATTGTTACTACCTCTTTATTTGGATGTTTGGATAGAGACACCGTGAATGTAATAGTTAGACCTATTCCATTATCCAATGCTGGAGCGAATCAATTATTATGTTCGGGCAATTCGATTAATCTTGGAACAACTAACACCAGTGGCTATACATACAACTGGACACCAAACACTGGATTAAGTAATACAACAATTTCAAATCCTACTTTAAATTTAAATATTTCAGGAGGCGCAATTGATCCCGATACTTTATTTTATGTTGTAGTTTCTACATTAAATGGTTGTACATCTACCGATACAGTTCAAGTAATATTGAGTCCAGTACCTACTGCGGCTGCAGGAAATGATGTTACTTTCTGCTCAGGACAAACTGTAAATATTGGAACTCCTTTAGTAACTGGATACGGATATACTTGGTCGCCAACAACGGGGCTTAGCAGCACAACGATTGCCCAACCCAATTTAACATTGACCAATGGTGGTGTTATAAACATAGCGAACAACTATGTTATGACTGTAAATTGGTTTGGATGTATAGATCGTGATACAATTATTGCTACTGTTAAACCACTTCCAATTTCTGAAGCGGGAACAACTACTTCGTTATGCAATGGTGATACATTATTGTTAGGTGCGGCTCTTACTTCAGGGTATACTTACTCATGGTCACCTGGAACAGGATTAAATAGCACTACGATTTCAAGTCCAACTTTGATTGTAAGCAATGCAGGTCCTGGAGTCATCACACAAACTTATATTGTAAACACATCTTGGAATGGATGTAATTCTTCCGATAGTGTTACCATCACTATAAACCCATTACCTGTGGTTACTGCCAACGTAACAATCAATCCTATTTGTGCAGGTGCAAGTACAACACTACAAGGAGGTGGAGCGAATACTTATGACTGGGCATTGTTGAGCAATCCGGGTACTAGCATTGGTACTGGTGCTAATTTAACTGTGAATCCATCTACAACAACTTCGTATATTGTTACGGGAACTAGCACTGCATCTTGTATAAATAAAGATACCATTTCGGTTACTGTAAATCAATTGCCAGTAGTTGCAATTACATCAGTAAACGATACCATTTGTGCAGGCGATTCTATTCAATTGAATGCATCAGGTGCTTCCGCTTATACATGGACTGTACTTGGTGGTGGTGCTGCAGGAAGTGGTACACCTATCTATGTTTCTCCAGCAACAAACACTAGTTATATTTTGAATGGTACGGATGCTAATAATTGTAGCAATGCGGATACCATCAGTCTAACAGTAAATCCGGCAGCAACTTTAAGTAGTATCAGCGGAGTAATCTCTATTTGTCCGGGTGTTACAAACGTTCCTTATTCTGTAGATAATCCAAATCCAAATAGCAGTTACAACTGGGTAGTTACGAATGGAACTTTATTATCTGGTCAAGGCACAGGTAATGTAACGATCAATTGGGATTCTGCTGGGACAGGAACAATTACTGTGACAGAAATGACTGATCTTGGATGTGAGTCTGCTCCGGTTGTGTTGACGGTTACCATTAATATTATTTTAACGCCTGCTGCACCAACAGGTCCTACTATACTTTGTGCTAATGTTGCTCAAGGACAAATTTATTCTAACTTAAATACTCCTGGATCTACATACAATTGGTTTGCACAGGGCGGAACTATAGTGAGTGGAAATGGAACAGGAACGGTGACGGTAGATTGGAATACTGCAGGCCCTGCTATTGTTGCATTATGGTATGAAGAAACAAGTGTTACTGTAGATACCGTTTGCTTTGGTATATCAGATACAATTTATGTGAGCATAAGTCCGGTACCACAAACCAGTGCGATTACAGGAAATAATAGTATTTGTGTGAGTGATACAGGTTCCTTTAGTGTGACATCAACCAGTGGTTCTACCTATCAATGGAGTATTGCAGGAGGATCTATTCTGAGTGGCAATGGCACTTCATCCACCACTGGAAACTGGAGTGGATCAGGAACGGCTACGGTCACGGTTATTGAAACAAATAGTTTTGGATGTATTGGAAATCCAGTAAATCTTTCGGTAACTGTAAATGCATTACCACAAGCTAATGCTGGACTTGATGCTGACATTTGCATTGGAAGTTCTGCGAATTTATCAGCTAGCGGTGGTATTAATTATTCTTGGACGCCTACATCTACTTTAGACAACTCAACGATAGCTAATCCAATTGCTACTCCTACCACGACCACAACCTATACGGTTTTAGTAACGGATGCAAATGGATGTAAAAACACCGATGCCGTTCTCATTAACGTTAATCCATTACCGTTAGCGAATGCTGGATTTGATGTAGCCATTTGCATTGGAAGTTCAACTACATTAAGTGCGAGTGGGGGAACAATTTATAGCTGGAGTCCTGGAACAAACTTGAGCAACACCAACACTTCAAACCCAACCGCAGATCCACAAGCCACCATCACTTATTCAGTTATTGTTACCGATGCCAATGGTTGCAGTGCCACGGATGATGTTACTGTTATTGTAAATTTATTGCCAACTGCCGATGCAGGTATTGATACTTTATTGTGTAATGGTAGCAGTATCTCTTTGCAAGGAACGGGAGGCTTAAGTTATCAATGGTCACCCACTACAGGGTTGAATAATTCAACTATTGCAAATCCAGTAGCAAGTCCATCCAATCTAACCACCTACACGGTAGTAGTAACTGATGTAAATGGATGTACAGATGACGATCAAGTAACAATCGATATCAATGCACAACCCAAATCGATATTTGAATTAGACTCTACACAGAACATCGTAGATTGTAATGGTGTCAACATTCAAACCATCAATCTTAGTACCGATGCTCTAAACTACAATTGGAACTTAGGAGATGGAACAACCACTACCGATGATAATCCTTCACATCAATATCCATTTGGTTCCAATGCAACCATCACTTTAGTTGCCATCAACAACGGTTGTTCTGATACCAGCTCTCTCGTATTAAACTTAGGTGATTTGTCGGATTACCTCAAAGGAATCCCAAATACGTTTACGCCAAATGGAGATGAGATCAATGATTGTTTTGATTTAAATAAGAAAACCGATTTTGCAGATTGCAGCACTTGGACTGTTTACAATCGTTGGGGCGAAAAAGTTTTCCAAAGTGACAACCAAAACAAATGTTGGAATGGTAAGAAAAACTCAAGCGGAGAACCTTGCCCTACGGGTACTTATTTCTATGTTTTAAAAGTAAATAGTGCTTCCTTCAAGGGTTCACTTATGCTAATCCGGTAATAATCATCTTACTATCAACTTATTACAAGGCTCCTTCGGGAGCCTTTTTTTATAACTTTTTGTAAGAATTTACGTAGAATGTTGCATATAATTAATCGACATGCAACACTTAAAAGGAATTATCGCCTTGATTTTTTTATTACTCCAGACTTCGGTCATGAGAGGTCAATCAACGGAAAGCAATCCTACGAATTACGACAACATGAGTTTAGAAGAACTCATGAACGTAAAAATTACTGTGGCATCCATTAAAGAATTAACACCTCGTCAATCGCCTGGAATTATAACTTATATAACGGCTGAGGAGATCCGAAATTTAGGAGCACGTGATTTAATGGAAGTTCTACGACAGGTGCCCGGTTTTGAATTTGGTGTGGATGTAGACGGAGTGGTAGGCATTGCGGTACGTGGGAATTGGGCACATGAAGGAAAAGTAGTGTTGTTTATTGATGGGATAGAAATGAATGAGAGTCTATATTCTACATTACAGTTAGGCAGTCACTATCCGGTTGATAATATTGAACGCATCGAAATAATTCGAGGACCTGGCTCGGCACTGCATGGAGGATATGCTGCATATGCGGTGATAAAAATTATTACTAAAACTGCTAAAGTTGGAAGTCAAGATATTTCTGGTCAATTTTCTCAGAGTGTTACGAAGAATGGTATCTCGAATTCCGCTGCTAACGTATATTATAGCAAAAAAACTGAAAAAGCTGGATTTTCTATAAAACTAAATGGAACAAATTCATTGCGCAGTCACTCTTTATATAAAGATGTATATGGAAACAGCTATGACATGAGTACGAATAGCGATTTAAAAAACATTTTTATTAATGCTAGTGGGAATATTGGAAAACTTCAATTAAGAATTTTGAGTGATAATTATACCGTACAAAGTAGGGATCATTACGTCGCAGTTGAAAATCGCTCTGGCAATTATGCCTTTTCTTCGAACAATTTTGAAGCCAAATATGAAATTAAGGCAAATGAAAAATTTAAAATAATTCCTCGCATTGTGTTAAGCAAACAATATCCATGGAGCACTCCTGAGAAAACAATAAATGAAGACACCTATCCATTCCGTATTAACACAGTAAGTGTACTTGGCGCAATCAATACAGTGAATGATTTCAATGAAAATATTAATTTAAGTTCTGGGATCACAATTAAAAGAGAAACTTCAACCAACGAATTAGAAAACGAAAATTTTCAAACTACAGGCAATAACATATTCGTAAACGAGAACATCTCCATTTTCTCACAAGCGCTCTTTTCAACAAAATGGTTTAACATTATTGGAGGTCTTCGATTTAATTACAACAAACGTTATGAAAATGCACTTGTACCAAGAATTGGAATTACAAGAGAATTCAAAACATCACATATTAAAGCTTTATACTCTAGAGCCTTTAGAGCACCAAGCACCCAAAACATTGACCTTGGATTTCATATCAGACCAGAATTTACAGATGTGATGGAAATAGAGGGAGGATTTAAAATCACGTCGGATGCATACCTTACATTAAATGCATTTCATATGCAAACACAACATCCCATCGTGTATTACGTCGAACCCATCACAGATTCCGATGCATATACCAACTTAAGTTCAACGGGAACTGATGGGATAGAAATGGTTATTCAAGTCAAGAAAAAGTGGGGCGGAGTTGATGTTAACGGTTCCTTCTATAACTCAAAGGATGGAGATGATGTACAGATTTACGCTGTACCTGGAAAGGAAAATACTCATTTGGGACTTGCCAAATACAAAGCGAATTTATCAGCGCATTACTTAATTACTTCTTCTCTACAAGTAGGTAGTACCTTAACTTGGCTATCACCTCGTCATGGTATAGGAGAAGTTTACTCTGTTGATGAACTCCCCGTTTATACCAAATACCCCAGTTTCTTATTACTAAATGCTCATATTGAGTACAGGGTTAAAAAAATTAAAGGACTAACCGTAAGATTCGGAATAAGAAATATACTAAATGATGAAGAGCTATTTATTCAACCTTATAGTAGTAACCATGCTCCTTTACCTGGAATGCAAAGAGAATATCAATTAAAAATTACATTCCAAAATTTTTAAATCAAGTTGAAAAACTCGCTTCAAAATATCAATAAATTATTAAAGTCGGTCTTTTTGACCGTCTTGATAATGGTATGTTGTGCGAGCACTACAAAAACTATTGCTCCAGATCCAAATAATGAAAGTACAATAAAAGCGCTCTTTGTTTACAATTTCACTAAACAAATTGAATGGCCTGCAGAAAGTCTTAATAAATCACAATTCACCATTTGTGTTTATGGAGATGATGAAATTGCAGAAAAATTAATTGAAGTAGTAAAGGGCAGAAAATTTTTAGATAAAAATATTGAAGTAAAAATAATAAACAAAATTTCAGATTCTAATGGAAGTCAAATCCTCTTTATACCTCGCTCTAAAGCTGCAAAAACAGAAAATGAAATGTTATCAATAGCACCAAATAGCATTTTAATAATTACAGAAGAAAAAAAGATGCCTCAAAATTATTCATGCATAAATTTATTAGAAAAAAATGAACAAATGCGATTTGAGATCAATCAAGCATCATTGAAAAAACAAAACCTAAAAGTAAGTAATACGCTCTTAAAATTAGCAATAAATATTTAAACTATGCTTCCCAATCAAAAAAGTGCTTTTAGAAAAATCGACAGAAAAATTTATGTCGTTTTCTTTACAGTTATTGCTATAGCCAGTATAAATGCGTTTATTAGCACTCATACCATTAAAAAAAGTCATCAAGTTACAAGTGATTTAGTTAATAATACAAATCCTTCCTTAGAAGCCCTTACAAAATTCAACTTACTGGTCACAAGATCAAAAATGCTTGCTACCAATTGGGTGTATTTACCCGCTAACAATGCAGATAAAGACAGTCTACAGGTTCTCAATAATAGCACATACATTGCTTTACGAGGTCGCATGAAAAATTTAATGGGACATTGGAATGACACTGTGCATACTGCTAAAATGAATATGATTTTTAATGAATACAATGAATTAACAACTTATCACACACAAATCATGCGCACACTGCGTACTTTTGATGATTATCAAGATCCCCTAAAAATGTTTTCTGCAGGAGAAATTTTAGAACGAGAAATTTTACCTCGCTCTGAAAAAATTACTGAGGAACTCAAAGAAATCATGGCCAAAAGGTCTGAAATGGCCGCGCAGCAACAAGATGAAATGCTTTATAGCTTTAACTCTCTAATGGTTTTAGTATTAGGCTTTGCATTACTCATAATTTGTTCCATATTATTCTTAGCTTTCATTTTAATGCGCTCGTTTATAGTTCCTGTACTAAATGTTAGAGGGATTATTTTGCGAATGGGTCAAGGGGAGTTACCCGAATTAAAAATGAAATTTCCAAAAAATGCAGTAGGTGAAATGATGCAAGCTCTGCGTTTCATGGTAGAGGGCTTCCGACAAACCTCTACATTCGCAGAAGAAATTGGTAAAAATAATTTTGATCATCCGTACAAGCCTCTAAGTGTAAATGATGTTCAAGGCCATGCGCTATTACACATGAGGAATCAACTGAAAGAAGCATTTGAAATAGAATCTAGAAGAACGTGGCTTGTGGAAGGGTTAACGGAGTTGAATGAAATCATGAGAGCCAATCAAGAAGACTTTAATGTGTTACTCGATCGCATCATTGACAAAATTGTAGATAGATTAGAAGTACAACAAGCGGCCATTTTTCTATTACATAATGATGACCTAAACGACCTACATATTCAGTTGGGATCATACTATGCACTCAACAACAAAATTTTAAACAGTCGACGCTACGAGTTAAAAGAAGGTTTAATTGGACAAGCCATTGCATCAAACAAAATAATTGAAATGAATGAAGTAAGTGATCCTTACTTCACCATAGATACGGGAATGGGCGAATCGAAATCGTGTAGCATCATTATCATTCCGCTTATTACCAGTGGAAAAGTTGTGGGAGCGATTGAGGTAGCATCAGTAAAACCTTTTGATTCGGCCAAAAGAGAAATGCTTGAAAAAATGGCTGAACCCATTGCCGCAAGTTTGTTTAGCTTACGTGCCAATTTGATTACCGCTCAATTACTCGAAGAATCCAGGAAACAAGCTGACGAATTGGTTTATCAAGAACAAGAACTTCGCAAGATTAACAATGAGCTCACCAAACAATCTCAACTACTTCGTCAATCCGAGGAGGAGATGAAATCACAACAAGAGGAACTTCAACAAGTAAACATAGAACTTCAGGACAAAGCACAGTTATTACAACAACAAAACGTAGAAATTGAAGATGCTAGATTGAGTTTAGTATTTAAAGCAGAGCAATTAGAACAAAGTAATAAATACAAATCAGCTTTCCTTGCTAATATGAGTCATGAGTTACGTACTCCTCTTAATAGTATTTTGATCTTAGCAAAACTATTAGCAGATAACAAAACTAAAAACCTTTCTGACAAACAAACAGAGCATGCAACCATCATTCATAAATCGGGAAGTGATTTATTAAATCTGATTAATGAAATTCTAGACTTATCAAAAATTGAAGCTGGAAAAATTGAATTCGAAAACGAAGTCTTCGATTTAAAATTTGTGGCCGATGATATCCGAATGCTCTTCAAAGAATACGCAGTTGATAAAAAAATAAATTTTGAAATTAATCAGACCGGAGAAGTCGTTTGTGTTAACACGGACAAAACCAGATTAGAACAAGTAGTAAAAAACTTACTTTCAAACGCATTTAAGTTTACTCCAGAGGAAGGAACTGTATCCTTTACGATAGCGCTAGCTCCGCCAGACGCAATCTTCAAAGAGAAATCACTACTTCAGTCCGAAGGGGTTGTGAGTTTGTCAGTAAAAGATACGGGTATTGGAATTCCAGAAGATAAGCAAAAGCAAGTATTTGAAGCGTTTCAACAAGCAGATGGATCCACGAGTAGAAAATTTGGTGGAACCGGATTAGGACTTGCAATCAGCAGAGAACTTGTGAATATGATGGGTGGTGAAATCACATTGGAAAGTACAGAAGGAGCAGGAAGTACTTTTTCTATACACTTACCCATATCATCTCAATCGCCGGGTGAAGAACTTACAAATTCAATTGCAAAAGCTGCACAATCATCTGCCCTAGAAGAAAAAGTAATTCTTTCTGTTGCTGATGAAGATACTGCATATGACATAAATGAAATTCGCGATGATCGAAATAATATAGAAGATAAAGATAAAGTGATTCTCATTGTAGAAGATGATTATGTATTTGCACGCATGCTCATGAATCAATGTCATCGCTTTAATTACAAAGCTGTAATTGCATTGCAGGGTGACCAAGGATTAAGTTATGCTAGTAAATACAAACCTTTCGCTATTATTCTAGACTTAAGACTTCCTGTTATTGATGGATGGACCGTATTAAAAAGATTAAAAGAAAACGAAGAACTAAAAAGAATTCCAGTTCATATAATATCCTCGGTTGATAAAAGTCAACTAGGATTAGCTATGGGTGCAACCAGTTATTTACATAAACCAGCTGGTAAACAAGAAATGGAAGAGTTGTTCCGTGTTATTGATCCCATTCATCAAGAGCATAAAAAATTACTGGTGCTTGGAAGTGAAAACGAAGAAGTAAATAGTATTATTCAAAAACTGAATCAGAAAAATATAGAAGTGAAATGTGCTATAACTTTAGATGAATGTGAAGAGTTGGCTAAAAAAGATCACTTCTCCGGTTTGATTTTAACTAATAAACAAAACAATGAAGATTGGTTGTCTAAATCTACAAATTTCCAACAACTCAAAAATATTCCTGCGCTCATCTTCGAAAACAATAGTGATGATTTCATGCTCGAAATTGACAATCTCATTAGTGCTGATCCGATCAAAGCAAGAGAACGTGTATTGGATGCTGCTGGAAGTTTCTTGAACGAAGTTGAAAATGGAAATAAATTTTCCAAAGATGTCAATACTCGAATGGAAAACATGTTAACTGGAAAAACGGTTCTCATTGTTGATGATGACATGAGAAATATTTATTCACTAACGAATATCCTAGAACAAGAACAAATAATTGTGATTTGTGCTTACGATGGCTTACAAGCTATTGAACGATTGAGTGAAAATCCACAAATCGATTTGATACTGATGGACATCATGATGCCAAATATGAATGGATATGAAGCAACTCAAAAAATTAGAAAGAATCCAGATTGGGAACATCTTCCAGTAATTGCTGTCACAGCGAAAGCCATGAATGGCGATCGTGAAAAATGCATTGAAGCAGGAGCATCAGACTATCTAACCAAACCAATTAATGCCGATCAACTACTTTCTCTAATGAAAGTATGGATGTACAAATAAAAAGCTAATGTTGATCTTGTAAACTATACAGAAAAAAAAGATTCAATGAAAAATAAAACTTATTTGTACACTCAGAGTATAACAACTACCCTAATTGGATTACCTATGCAAAAAGATTCCATCTTACTACTTGTAGACGACAGACCCGAAAACCTGCTTGCTCTAGAAAGTATACTCAATGAAGACCACCGCAAATTTTTAACTGCAACAAGCGGAAGCGAAGCCTTAATCATGACAGATATTGAAAGTATTGATTTAATTTTATTGGACTTCCACTTAGGAGAAATGAACGGTATTGATGTAGCACGGGAATTGAGAAAGCGACCAGCCACCGCCCATATTCCCATCATTCTAGTAACAGCTATCTCTAAGCGTGAAACATTATCATTAGAAGAATTTGAAGCTGGAACCATTGATATTTTACATAAACCTCTTGATTTTGCCGAAACAAGAGCTAAAGTAAGCCTATATGAAGAGATGTCATTATTGAGAAAGCAATGCTTAAACAAGAATAATCAATAGTTTAAACCCATCAATATTAAAATCCTGTCATTGTAAATGACAGGATTTTTTGTTTTATACCGACACTACAAATTAAGATTATTCCAACGTTCAAACGTAAGTCTATGTATGTCGGTATAATACAATTTGGCTATTGAACTTGAATACTATTGCAAATGGTATTATCTTTAGCTGATCAAACTCAACTTATGAAGAACGCTAAACTCCTCGCATTTTTATTTTTATTTCTATTTATTTCAATTCAAGCTTCAGCGCAAGAAGGGCATCGAATGTCAACATTCGAGAAAACACTAATTCCTTCCTATATGAGCAGTCGAGGAATCACTCCAACCACTGCAGCGGTAACTCCTCCTACAAGTCCAGTGCGAACAATTGCTGAATGGGAAGAGCTTCAAGCTTTGGTTGTGGGATGGAAATCATATCCCACAATACTTCGACAAATTGTAGGTGCAGCTAAACAAGAAACGAGAGTTATTGTAGTGTATTCAACTCCGGATAATCCAACTAGTTTAACAAGTTATTTAGCAGCGGGAGGAGTAGATACGGTGAATGTAACCTTCCTTGCAGCACCAGTAAATTCTGTTTGGTCGCGCGACTATGGTCCTTGGAGTGCTTATACGAATGATGTAGATTCATTAATTACTATTGATTGGATTTACAATCGACCACGTCCAAGTGACGATGCAGTTCCTGTTGCCGTTTCCAATTATTTAGGTACTCCACTCTATCAAACAACGACTGCTCCATGGAATTTAGTTCATACAGGCGGGAATTTTATGACCGATGGATTTGGAACTGGTTTTTCTTCGGCATTGGTTCTGGATGAAAATTCAGCGGCAGGCGGATTTGGAATTAATCACACACCTGCAGAAGTTGATTCTATCATGTATCATTTTATGGGCATTAACCGATACATTATCATGAACACACTTCCTTTTGATCAAATTCATCACATCGATATGCATATGAAATTGCTCGACGAACAAACATTGTTAGTAGGTCAATATCCAACAGGTATTGCAGATGGGCCGCAGATTGAAGCGAACTTGCAGTTTGTTCTTGCTAATTATAATTCGATTTATGGAACACCATTTAAAGTGGTGCGTGTGTTGATGCCCGATGACAATAGTTTATATCCTCATAACGGAGGAGATTATTTTACATACACGAATAGTTCATTCATTAATAAAACAGTTATTTTACCTGTTTACGGAATCTCTGAAGATTCCACCGCCATTCGTATTTACAGAGAGAGTTTACCAGGATACAATGTTGTTCCCATCAATTGTTCTTCCATGATTGGTGCTTTAGGTGCATTGCATTGCATCACCAAAGAAATAGGAACTAGCGATCCATTGCTCATCAGTCATCAATCGTTAGAAAATACAACGGATACCCTGAATAGTTATAATGTGACTGCGCGCATTCAACATCGCAGTGGAATAAGCAATGCTACACTATACTGGAGAACTGATACATTGATGGGATGGAATAGCAGTATGATGTTAACTACTGGCATTGGAAATAATTGGACAGGATTCATTCCTGCCCAATTAGTAGGAACCACTGTTTATTATTACATCGCGGCTTATTCAGTAAGTGGGAAATCGCAAGTGCGCCCTATGCCTGCTCCTGCAGGATATTGGAAATTTGAAGTGACAGGAACAACAGGATTTGCAGAAACATTCTCCAATGAAATCCAATCAGTATTCCCTAATCCATGTAATGCTATTACTTGTATTCCGGTGCAAATAGAACAAAGCGGATTCATTCAAATTCGATTATTGGATGCAAGTGGAAGAATGATTCAAACCATCTTTCAAGGAAACAAGAATGCAGGTGAAAACAAATTCTTCTTTGATGCAAAGAGTTTAGATGAAGGAATGTATTTCATTGAAATGAAAACATCGCAAGGTGTATCTACTGCGAAAGTAGCGGTTCGACGTTAATCCAACATACTTCTTACTGTTAAATCAAAATCACGAATTGTTTTACGAGCTCTTTTAAAATTTGACAATCTTTTTTGTTACTGATTTATCCTCTACAGAAATCTGTAAGAAGTAAATACCAGGAGCTGCATCTATCAATTGAATTTGACTTGAGTTTGAAGCAGATTCTATATTTACACTTCTACCTTGTAAATCAAAACAAGTGATTTGCAATGCTTTTTCTTCATCAACACCAGCCCATTCAATATTGAAGATGTTTGAAGATGGATTAGGATAAACCATAATATTCTCGAGCAAGTTTTCACTCGTCAATTCATAACCATTTCGGCAAGGAACTTGAATGCTTATAGAAGTAGACTCCTTCAAACAACCATATTTATTGTACAATCCCAACTTATAATTCCCTTGTAATTTAGCAGCGTACGTTGATTGAATTGCGTTCGCGATCACACTTCCATTTCGTTTCCAATAATAGGTATAGTCAACATTTATTGGAGCTTGCAACACCACACTATCACCACTACAAAATGTGGTAGGCCCCAAAGGTGTAATGGTGGCTGCCGATTTTGCTTTCACTGCCAAACTTATGGGTGTGGACAAAGTGCTACCACATCCGCTTGTCACTGCAACAGTGTATGAACCACTTGCGGTTGCTTTATACATTGAATCCGTAGCTCCCGAAATATTTAAATTGTTTTTCTTCCATTGCCAAGTCGTACTTGTTGCAGAAGGAGATTTTAACGTTAAAGTATCACCTGAACAAATAATTGGATACCTACTCGCAATCACGGATGAAGAGGGTCCAGCTAAACTAGTGGTCACAACAGGAGCACTTACCGTATTGCAACCATTGGCTGTAATAGAAATCGTATACGTTCCTGCAGTAGTTACTGATAATACAGACTGTGTTGCATTAATAACAGCAGCTCCATTTCGGTACCATTGATACGTAGCATTCGCAACTGTATTTGAAGTGAGCGTTAAGGCTGAAGGTGTACAAATAACAGTAGAAAGAGGTGGCGTAATAACAGCAGCCGGACTTGACATCAAGCTTAAACTAACCGTATTCGTTGTTATCGTACTGCATGCATTTGTAATTTCACATTTGTAATTTCCAGCTAACGTTGCTGCATAAGAAAAATTCGTTGCCCCAACAATGTCGACATTATTTCTTTTCCATTGATACGTATAATTTGAACCTTGTGCAGGCGAACATGCCACCTCAGTGGATGTACCTGAACAAATTGTCACACTCTGGATAGTAGCCACTCCAACTGGAGCACCCGCATTAACATGAATGGGTGGAGACATTTTGGTTCCACAGGCCGGATTATTTACCAAACATTTATAACTACCAGAAATCGTTGCACTATACGTTGATGCAGAACCCGAACTTAGTAAAACATTATCGCGGTACCACGTATACGTTATACCTGCACCGGTAGGTTGAGCGTTTATTTGAACGGCACCTCCACAATTTGTATTACCTAAAGGCGCAGTAAGCGTTGGACTTGTCGTATTCAACGTAACATTCACCGGAGCAGTTAAATTGGTAGAACTAAAACAAAAAACATCAGTATAGCTTAACCAATATGCTCCACTTTGTGCTGCTATATAAGAGGAATTCGTTGCCAATGGAATGGCTACTCCATTAAAATACCAAACATAAGGACTAAACGATCCTGAGGGTGCATACAAAGTAACAGTTGAACCTACACCGCAACCATTGATGGGTGAAAAATATTCGATGGCGCTACCCGAATAAACATTAGGTGGTGATGTGCTCACTTGATAGGTGGAAGAAGATGTAGTACCACATGCATTAACAGCGGTAACCACATAACCCCCGGGTGGATAGGGAGCATTTAAAATATTAGATGAACCTGATTGGATGGCCGAATTGAATACGTTCCAACTAAAGGTGGCCCCTGCAATAGGTTGAACACTCAGTGAACCTGCGGGTGGATAACAATTATTGGATCCTCCAGCAAAACAATCAAAAGTGCTACACGAAATAATTGGAGTGGCAATATGATTCACATTTACAATTTTTGTTGCAGAAGTAACACTCGCACAAGAGTTGTTAAGATTCACAAAATAACTTCCACTAACGGTAGGCGAATACGAATTCGTGGTTGCACCTGGAATGGCAACTCCATCTTTCATCCATTGATAGTTTGGATAACCTGTATTGGCAGTTAGTGTCAACGTTTCACCTGCCGCGGCACAAAACGTTAGCGGACCAGAAGCTGAAACATTTCCCACAGGTATAGGAGTCACTGTAACATTTACCATTGTAGTGGTTCTCATCCCCAAGCTATTCCATAATGTACAATAATAATTTCCCGATGTGGTAACTACAATTGAATTTGAATTCTTATTTAGGTAGGCAAGATTACCTGACAATGTTCGCCCCCAACTATAACGTGTATACCCTGCAGGAACCGTTAACGTAACACTCCCTCCTTCACAAAATGCTGTTGGGCCCGATGGTGTAATTGTTGGTGCAGATGTGGTATAGGCGATACCGTTAGTATCAATTCTAGATAAATATACATCCGAATTATATTCTCTTAAATAACTACTTCCCGTAATTAATAATTTATTTCCATTGATCGCAGTAATTCGACCGGGTAATGCAAAATTTGCATAGGCATTTCCTCCTGCATATTGAAAAATCTTATAAAGTGTTTCCGTACCTGCCGCATCATACTTCTTTAATACAATTGGGCAACCAAAGTTGCAAGAATTAATCAACAAAAAATAGCTACCGTTGGCACCTGGTGCTACATCTGCACCTCCATCTGATAAGAGAGTAGTCCACTTAGAGTAAATAGTATTACCAGCGAGGTCTAATCTTAGATGAAATGTACTTGAATAATTTCCAATTCCATCCCAACCTACTCCAATAATCAATAACTTTTGATCGCTTAATTCAACAACACCTTTAGCTGATGGAACTGTTGAAGCGCCACCGTTTAAATAGTAATTATATTTTCGTGTCCAGAGGGTATCTCCCGAAAGATTTACTTTCGCCGCAAAAACATTGAAGTTCGTAAAGCTACTTGTTCTACCCGCAATCACAATATTATTATCGCTAGTGAGTGTTAATGAATTTGCTTCTTCATCAGCGGCAAATCCTATTGTTTTATTTTGAATAATAGTTCCATCTGCATCTGTTTTTAAAAACCACATATCCTTAGCTCCAGCCCCTGCACTTGCTGTATTTCCTACCATATAAAATTTTCCTGCTTTATTGGTGATGTCTTTAAATTCATCAAAACCAATCCCACCAAAATTCTTCGACCATATAAAATTTCCATTCGATCCCAACTTTACTAAAAATGCATCTCTATTCGTTCCAAGAGTAGTATAGCCTGCACTATAAATTTCATCGTTCGAATCAATGGTTACTGCATTACCACCATCTTCACCTATTCCTCCAAAATATTTTATCCAAAGCAATGTTCCTGACTTGCTCGTTTTCATTACCATCATATCGTTACCACCAGCGCCATAGGAATTGGACAACCCTACAGTAATGATGGATCCATCCGATAATTCGGCAACATCATTTCCCGCATCAGAACCAGGGAAATCATAACTATTTTCAAATTTTTGCGCCGATAAATGAAGAGGCAAGAAGATGATAAGGCAGGCTAGAAGCGAATAAAAATTTCTCATGAGTGGATAAAGGTTGATGGGTTGGTTGATCAAATGTAGGTGTCTGACTCTATTCTTGCAACGTAAATCCTTGAAATTCCATTAAAAAACCTTAAAGAAGGGCAAGTATCTATTAAACAGAGGCGAAGGATTAACATAATCCAAAAAATACCTTATAAACATCTTTCATGGTAACTGTTAATTTCTTTACCTTTGCAGCCCTTACATTTAATCGTAAAGGAATATTAAAACGTTCTGAAATGACTGATTCTGTATACATTATCCGGTTTAATCATCTGGCTGAAGGAATACACGAGTATGATTTTAGCATTGATGATTCATTCTTCTCTCATCGTGAAGAATCAATTATCACAAAGGCTAAAGTGGAAGTAAAGGCACTTCTTCGTAAAGATTCAGGCGGCATGCATCTGAATTTGAGCATGATAGGTGATGTGGCGGTAGATTGTGTGAGATGTCTAGAAGGCTTTCGAATGCCCATCGACATTGAAAAATCATTACTGGTGAAGATGGTTGATGAGGTAAATGAGGAGTATGATGATGAAGATGAAATCTACATCACTAAAAAAGCGATAGAAATTGACCTTGCCCATTGCTTATACGATTTCCTCACGCTAGAAATTCCCTATTGCCCGGTTCATCCTGAAGATGAAAACGGCGTTGAAACTTGTAACCCTGAGGTCTTAAAATACATCAAGAAGCAAGAGACAAAAATGGAGGAAAAGGATGATGAAAACACAGGTGATGCTCGATGGTCGGAGCTAAAGAAGATCAAATTAAACTGATTATTAACTAATTACAAATACAATAAATTATGCCAAATCCTAAAGCCAAACACTCGAAATCGAGAAGGGACAAGCGCCGTACACATTACAAAGCAGTTGCTCCAACATTAG
>JANOPQ010000098.1:0-4270 GCA_031421935.1 Bacteroidota bacterium
ATGGTCACATCCATTATTAACAGAAATGCCAGTTGCTAACAAAAAAGAAAAAAGAAGCAAAAAAGAAAAAAGTCAACATTAAATACAATCTAATTAAAAAGTCAACCTATTTCAGGCTAAGTCACAACATCTAACATCCAACATCTAAAATCTAACTTCTTTTATCCACATCCAAATTGTGTAATAACTTCTCAACTTTTTGAGTTTAATGCAATGAACCTTCCTACTATTGTATATGTTCCATTGGAAAAAAATTATTGCATTTTTTAGTATTCTCACACTGCTATCTCATTCATCTCAGGCTCAAAGAAACATCCCCTGTTTTGAATCAGCGAAAGCGAAGTATTGGGCCGATAGCGTTTTTAAGACGATGTCGTATGAAGAGAAAATGGGACAACTTTTTATGGTGGATGCATTTTCGAATAAGGATGCAGCGCATGTCGCACAAATCACGCAACTCATCGATTCGTTTAAAATTGGTGGACTCATATTTTTTCAAGGCGGACCCTTGCGCCAAGCGAACTTGACGAATTTTTATCAATCGCATTCTAAAATTCCAATGCTTATTGGAATTGATGGGGAATGGGGATTGAGTATGCGTTTGGATTCTACGATTCGCTTTCCTCGTCAAATGACTTTAGGCGCTGGTGCTTCTGCGCATGATGTGTATGAGATGGGCGTGGATATTGCTTCACAATGCAAGCACATGGGAATTCATATCAATTTTGCTCCGGATATTGATATTAATAATAATCCGAATAATCCCATCATCAATAGTCGTGCGTTTGGTGAGAGTAAGGAAAAAGTTGCCTTGTATGGATTAAATTATATGAAGGGAATGCAGGATCATCAAGTGATGGCTTGCGCAAAACATTTTCCTGGACATGGCGATACGGATACCGATTCGCATTTGTCATTACCCGTGGTGAATGCGTCACCAGAGCGATTGGATTCTCTCGAATTATTTCCGTTTAAGAAATTAATTCCGCAGGGATTGGCTTCCGTCATGGTGGCTCATCTTTTTATTCCCAGTTTAGATTCTACTTTGGATCAACCAAGCTCTTTGTCGACAAAAATTGTGAAGGATCTTTTAAAAACGAAGTTGGGATTTGAAGGATTAGTTTTTACGGATGCACTTAACATGAAAGGGGTGGCAGCTTATGTTGCTCCTGGAGAAATTGAATTGAAAGCATTGTTAGCTGGCAATGATGTGCTCTTATATCCTCAAGATGTAGCCAAAGCGATTAATAGAATTCATTTTGCGATTCAGAATTGTGAAATTGAACAAGAGGAGATAGATCTAAAAGTGATGAAAATTTTGAGCGCGAAGTATTGGGTGGGACTAAACAATTACCAACCCATTCAAACAGAAAATTTGTATCGTGAATTAAATTCATCGGCTTCCGTTGCTCTCAATTACAAATTGTATGAGGCAGCACCTACTTTGTTGAAGAATGAAGATAATTTGTTGCCCCTGCATCCTTCGCATCGCGATTGCATTGCTTCAGTGGTACTGAATGATACACTCAATAATCCGTTTCAAATTCAATTGTCAAAGTACGGACCCATCAAAACATTGAATGTTCCCAAAGATGCATCTGATGAGTATAGAGATAGTATTTATGATTTCTTGAAAGGATGTGATCATGTCATTGTGAGTATTCATAATACTACTATTAATGCACAGAAAAACTTTGGACTTACAGCCGCAACGATTGAACTCACAGAGATGTTGGGAAAGTTGAAAGGAAGTATTCTTTGTGTATTTGGAAATGCATACGTGTTGAGTCGACTCCAAGGATTGAAGAATTATGATGCCATTGTAGAAGGGTATGAGGATACGAATTTGCCATTGCAACAGACGGCGCAAAAAATTTATGGAGGACAACTTTTCACGGGGCAATTGCCAGTATCGATCCAGCCTGAATTTAATTTGGATCAAGGTGTAATCACAAGAGATATCATTCGATTAAAGTACACAATTCCAGAAGATGCTGGAATTTCAACAGCGAAATTAGCTAAGATTGACTCAGCTATGGTGCAAGCTATTCGTGATTCTGTTTTTCCGGGTGCGCAAATTGTTATTGCTAAAGATGGAAAAGTAATTTATGATAAATCGTTTGGATGGCATACGTATGATAAAATAACGGCCGTAAAAAATTCAGATGTGTATGATATTGCATCGTTAACAAAAATTTATTCTACTGCTTTAGCAGCCATGTATTTGTTCGATAAAAAGAAATTGGATCTCGACGAAAAAGCTTCTCATTATGTTTCCTCTTTAAGAAAAAGTGATAAAAAGGAAATGACGATTCGCCAATTGATGGCTCATGAAGCAGGATTGAAATCGTGGGTACCATTTTGGAAGGAAACGTTTAAAGATTCAGTGTTAGATCCTGAAATTTACAGTACCACTTATCAGCGCAACTTTAAGCGTCAAGTTGCCGACAGTTTATTTATTTCGGATGATTACGAAGATGTGATGTGGGATAAAATTGTGGAGCGTCCATTGGAGAATCCAGGCAAGTATGTGTATTCTGATTTGGGTATCATTATTTTGCAAAAGGTAATTGAAAAAATTAGTGGAGAGAATTTGGATGAATTGGTGAACGATGTTTTTTACAAGCCTTTGGGTTTATGGAAAATTGGTTATCATCCTTTAACTTGGATAGATAAATCTCAGATTGTACCAACCGAATTGGACACTGCATTCCGTCATCAACTTATCCAAGGTTATGTGCATGATCCTGCTGCTGCGATGATGGGCGGAGTCGGCGGTCACGCTGGAGTTTTTTCTAATGCGGAGTCATTGGCGGTGCTTATGCAGATGTTATTGAATGGTGGCGAATACGGCGGAAAAAGATATGTGAAATCGGAAACTGTAAATTTATTTACGAGTCCTGCTTATGCAGATGGGCATAATCGTAGGGCACTATTTTTCGATAAGCCCGATTTTGCGGCAGGGGCGAATGGACCTTCAGCCACGGGTGTGTCCTTAAGTTCCTTCGGGCATAGTGGATTTACAGGTACCTATTCGTGGGCTGATCCTCAGACTCGTCTGCAATATATTTTCTTATCCAATCGAGTTTACCCTTCTTCAACAAATTTGAAACTTGCAAAATCGAACTTGAGAACGAATATTATGCAAATGGCCATAGAAGCCATTGAGACGAAATAATCTCAGCCTGATGTGTAATCGTTTTTCACGATTTCTACATCAATTAATCAATAGAATTTTTCTATTGATCAATGAAGGCTGATTTTTTTCCAATTATTGCAATACAATCTGCCTTGATACGTCTTTTGAATTCGTTAACTTTGATCTATGAGAATCGGAATTGTATGTTATCCCACCTTTGGTGGAAGTGGAGTAGTGGCCACAGAATTAGGTAAGGCATTGGCTGAACGCGGACATCGCATTCATTTTATTACGTATAGTCAACCGGTTCGCCTCGATTTTTTTTCTGAGAATATCAGTTACCATGAAGTAACAATAGCGAAGTATCCTTTGTTCGATTATATTCCTTACGAAACTGCTTTAGCAAGTAAGCTTGTTGACGTAGCACGTTTTGAAGGACTCGATGTGTTGCATGTGCATTATGCCATTCCGCATGCATCAGTAGCTTATATGGCCAAGCAAATTTTAGCAGCTCATGGAATTGTATTACCTATCGTTACCACATTGCATGGAACGGATATTACATTGGTGGGAAAAGATTCTAGCTACGAACCTGTGGTAACATTCGCCATCAATCAATCGGATGGTGTGACTGCAGTTTCCGAAAGTCTGAAAAAAGATACGTATGCTAATTTTAAGATTGATAAGGAAATTGAAGTAATTCCAAACTTTATCGACTTAGAGCGCTTTTCAAAGAAAGCAAAAGATCATTTCAGAAAAGCCGTTGCTCCCAATGGTGAACGATTAGTGGTACATACTTCTAACTTTAGAAAAGTAAAACGTGTGCAGGATGTAGTTCATGTTTTTAGTAAAATTCGAAAGGAGATCCCATCAAAACTTTTACTAATTGGTGATGGACCTGAACGTCATAATATCGAACAATTGTGTCGTGAATTGGATTTATGTGATGATGTTCGCTTTTTAGGTAAGCAAGATATGATCGAAGAAATTTTATCGATTTGTGATTTGTTTGTTATGCCTTCTGAGACAGAAAGTTTTGGATTAGCAGCACTGGAAGCAATGGCTTGTCAAGTGCCTGTAATTAGTTCCAATGCGGGTGGAATTCCTGAATTAAATATCAACGGAGTTACT
>JANOPQ010000099.1:0-38471 GCA_031421935.1 Bacteroidota bacterium
ATGCTTAATTCTCCGAGCTGAAATCCTTCTTTCTTGATCACATCAGACAACCATAAACGGATCCCATTTTTGCTTCGCAAAACGTAGGACACATCGGCATTAAAAAATGAAATGGAAGCGGGCATTTAGAGAAGTGGATGATTCATCTACAAAAACCCAAGAGCAAACATGGGAGATGAATCCAGTTAGTCGTGACTTTTATTCGGCAATATGGCCACTCGTTTTGAAATATAATTCCACCACGCGTCCATTTTCCGAAAAGATAATTTGATCGGCCAAATGTTTCATTAGAAACACACCGCGGCCTGTTGGCTTTTCCAAATTTACTGGATCGGTAGGATCAGGGAGATTCATATAGTCGAAGCCTTGGCCTTCATCGGAAATTGTGAATGCGATTTGGTCAGGATCAATTTCAAAGGAGATATTTACCATCTTATCAGCATCGTATTTATTGCCATGCTGAATAGCGTTATTTACAGCTTCCGTTACGGCAACTAAAATATTACCATAACACTCTTCATGTAAATTATTATCGGCTTTAATCTCGTCAATGAGTTTCTCTACCTGATTGATGCTCTCGGGCTGTGAGGCAATTTGCATAGTTGAAGTCTGCTTTTCTGTGTTCATGTAAATCATGTTGCTGAAACTGCCTATTTCTTTGTCACTTTCCACCGAGGTGGCTTTTGTTGATTCTTAAGACTACGAAACTACAAAGTTCCTGCAAGTGCGAATGTAATAGAAAAGTTTTTTTACTAACCGATGAGTGTTAGGTTATATTCCTAAATTTCTGAATCTCCTCCACCTTGTTCTCCCTCGTCGACAAACGAATAGAAGATGTGGAGGACTAATTCTGCAAATTTTGAAAATAAGAGTTCACCAGGTTCTTATAAAAACCATTGAATCCGGGAGGGATGGTTTTTAGTAATTCGGTCTCTCGACCCTTCATTTTCATAAACTCGGTAAACTGTGGAGGTGTGCGATGAATATCGCGCGCTTCACTAGATTCTCTCCTTTCTTCTTGCTCTCTTTCGCGTTCCGCCTTTTCAGATTCTAAAAGTCGGGAGAGTATTTCTTGCTGACGCTTCATGGTAAGTTCGCTAATGCGCTTATTAACAATGTCTTTCTCGTTCTGCTCCATCTGCTCAGCGAGTTTACTTAAGTCGCCCAACTTCCCTTGCCCGTCTTTATTGTCTTTCATGTTAAGTTGATTGATGGCGTTTCGAAGGGCCTCTTGCTGAGCAGCCATTCTTGCCAACTCTTCACTCATTCCATCTTCAGGTTTTCCGCCGGGCTTATCACCGGGTTTCTCTCCAGGCTTCTTCCCTTTTTCCATCTTCTCTTTCATCTCCTTGAGCTGTTGTCCCAGCTTTTCCTGCATCTTTTTAACGTCGCCCGCAGTGGGTCCGGGCTTCGGTTTGCCTTTTCCAGGCTTTGGCTTTCCTTGACCTGGTTTATCACAGGTCGCATCACTTTCTTTCTGTTCTTGCTGCATCTGATCCAAACTCTCACTTAACATAAGTGCCAAATTATTTACAGCAGTCATTATGAATTGTTGGTTGGCTCGAGCCTGTGGAACCGTTCTGTCTTGTAAATTTAAAAGTGCTTTTTCCGTATTCGCGTTGATGTCGGTGATTTGTTCATTTACTGCGGAACTAATTTGCACTACCCTTTTACTTAAAGCCAGCAAGGAGTCTTCCAAAATCTTTGCATCATCCTTCAACTTTCGCTGTTCTTGGGCCATCTTCAAGTATTGAGGATTGTTAATATCAACACCCTTCAATTTTTCCATCAACCCTTCTTGGTCGAAACTAAAGCGTAATAGGTTTTCCAATAGGGCGCGCATCGCCTGCATGTCTTCCTCGTTTTGCTCTTCTTCCTTTTCCTGTTGCTGTTTCTTTATTTTCTGACTAAGGTCTTTCATTTTCTCAGCCGCCTTTTTTTGACTTTGCTTTGCGTTCTTCTTTTTCCCATTGGAAAGTTGTTGTTCGCTGTCTTGCATGTCTTCCTTGATGGATTCCTCTTCTTTCTCAAAATCCTTCAACTCCTGAGAATATTCAAGCTCTTCGTTTTTCTTCTCTATATCTTCAAGACTCTTTTCGATGTCTTTAAAGTCCTTGTTTAACTCTTTTTGCTCTTCTTTTAATTTTTCACTTTCTGCATCTTTCTGATCGTTCTTGTCAGCAAGTTTCTCTTGCTCTTCGGCGAGTTTCTCGAGGTTCTCAGCCGTTTCTTTCATCTTCTCCTCTAACTCTAGCTGCTTAAAAAGTTCTAAGGTGCGATCGAGTTGTTTTTCCAAATCCTTGCTATCAAGTTTCATCTTCTCCACCATCTCCTGAAGTTTCTGTTTGTCGAGTTGTGCCATTAGCTTTTCCAACTCTTCCATCATCTTCTTCATTTCGGGCGACATCAACTTCTCGAACAGCTCCTCCAGTTGTTTTTGCTTTTGGGCTAATTCGGGATCGGGAGCGCGAAACTCATTCTGTTGTTTTGCGTTTTCATCTTGCTGCTTTTGGATTTCGGCCACTTTCTGCTCCAACTCTTTTTGCTGATTCAAAATATCACTCACCTTCTTACGGTCTTCGTAACTAAGATTCTTTTTGTTCAACAAATCTTTATTCAGGTTGCTTAGGTCTTTTTGGAGATCCTTTGCTTTTTTGATGCTCTCGCTTAAATCTTCTTTGAGTGATTTGTTCCTCGACTCATTCTCTTTTGCCAATTCTTGCACACTAGGAGCTTTGAAAACACTAGAGGTGGATCGAGCGCTTTTTGGACCATGAACTCCATCGTTGTCCCAAACCTCAAAATAATATTCAATCTCATCGCCTGCATTTAATTGAATGGTGGCCAAATCCCAAAAATGATAAAACTGATCTTGGGTAACGCCCTTATTAAATCCAAGTGCCGCGGCCTTCGCTTCTTCTTGCACGTCTTGCCCATCCTTCTTCAAAAAACGATACCTGAATTGTAGTTTACTTAAACCGTAATCGTCCATCACCATGCCTCTGAAATAAATTCTTTGGTAAGAGTTGGAATCTCTTTGCTCTTCCACTTCAATTTGTGGATACTGATCCGGAATTACATTAATCACATAAGCAACGGAGTCTTTCGATTGAATAAATTCGTTTCGTGTGCTGATGGTATATCCGCTACTGGAAAGTAGTTTTCGTACTAAAGAATAATTATTTTCTTCTCCTTCTTTTAAAGTGTAAGTACTATCGGCAAAGCGTATACGAAGTTCACTTGTATTCTGTGTGCCGATGTTCCACGTGGCACGAGTTCCAGCAGGAATTAAGAGGTCGCCGGTGTTTTTGATGGTTTCGTTTTTACGTCCTAAATAGGCCGGGTAATTAAGTTCAACAGAAAAATCAACCAACACTGGATTCGGTACAGCGGTCAATGTATAATCGTCCGAATAAAACCCATCTGCCATTAAACGAAAACTGGTATTTCCCTGGACATTTCTAAATGTATAGTGGAGCTTATCTAAATTTTCTTTTTCAAGTTTGAAGGTGTTGTTACCCACTTCAACATACACGTCGCGTGGAATTTCATTTCCACTTATTTTTACATCAATGGTAAAATCGTCGAATTGAACCACCTGCAATTTCTCATTCGTTACGTTAAACTGAAACGGTGCTGGCTTCGAATATTTTTTAGTGTGATGCAAGAGTCGGCTCGCCGGATCTGTAATTAAGCTGGGCGCTGCAAATAAAATAACGATCAGTGCTAAAAGGGGAAAGGCGGCATAAGGCAAATATTTTCTGTTCTTTCTTAAGTCAATGGCTGATGAAAAAGCAATGGGGCGCAGCTCCGCACTTTTTTGGTTGATGGATGCATGAATCAACGACAAATGCTCGGGCTCTTGACTCACCTGATCATGAAGTTGAAGCGTATTTAACAGTTTGTCGCGAATGGGTTGAAAATGTTGACCTATGATATTGGCGGCTTCTGTGTGGCTGATGGTTTTACCCAACTTATATAGCTTAAACAGAGGGGTAAGCACCAATTTCCAGAGTACAATCCCTGTAGAAATGAGGTATGAATAAAACAGAACCGCTCTTACTGTAGGATTAAACCAAGCCAACGATTCCAGGAGTGTAATAGAAATAAAAAACACCAGCAAGAGGGCGAAGGCATAAATACCGCCTCGCATCAACTGATTGGTATAAAACTTCCGGATGAAAGCGTCCAGCTTCTCCAGCAACTCACGGTAATTATTCTCAGCGGTGGACATATTTACAAATGTACGGGGAAATTTAGGTATTTATTAAACGATTTTAAGGTAGAATAATTGTACGAAATAGTAAGGTATAGGGTTCCATCTCGCATTAAACCCATCTTAAGAGGTAAAAAACAGATTTATTTTATCCTTGCTACCACTCCTAATGGCAATACCACTCCACTAGTAGCCTGTAAATAAATCTCTCCTATTTCGGCTGAAGCGGCTCTCTTTTCAAAATGCTCTTCAATTAAATTCTTAATGATGAGTGAAGAAAATCCGAGTGAGTAGGTGTTTAACACTAAAAATGAATTTTCGGGTTCTAATAATTCGGAAACACATTTCATCATTTCATTGATCATTTCTTCCAGCTTCCAGTTTTCACCATTAGGACCATGACCAAATGCGGGTGGATCTAAAATAATTCCATGGTATCTTTTTCCTCGTTTCACTTCACGTTTCACGTAGGTCATTGCATCTTCCACTAACCAACGAATATCATCAAGTTTACTCAATTCCATATTTTCTCTAGCCCATGAAACCACTTGTTTTATAGAGTCGAGATGGGTGATATCGGCACCAGCTGCTTTGGCTGCTAAGGAGGATCCACCAGTGTAAGCAAATAAATTTAATACTTTAGGTTTTTCTACTACCTTGCTGATACGCTTCACGTTTTCATAAATGTATTCCCAGTTCACCGCTTGCTCTGGAAATATTCCAACATGTTTAAATGAGGTTAAACCTAATCTAAAAAAAATACTACTGGTTGAATTGATATCATATTGTATTCTCCACTGATCAGGCATCTCTTTTAACTTCTGCCAAGTACCTGCTGAGCTACTCTTAGGAACAAAGCGTACATGCGCTTTTTTATCCCATTCTTGATTTGACAATTTCTTACTCCAAACGGCTTGTGGTTCTGGACGAATTGTTATGTACTTACCAAAGCGCTCTAATTTTTCAAAGTCACCACAGTCAATGAGTTCGTAGTCGGGGAATTGGGTTGGAGTTAATAAAATCATTGATGCAAAGTTATACCAATTACAAGCATATACTAACCCTATATAGATGAGGTAAATATGAAGTCAATCTCATTTTGTTGGCTATTCTCGGTCAACTAGGGCCAAACTTCCAACTCAGCAATTAAGCTTTGAATATTCAAAATAATCTATTTTCGAAGATAGGAATATAAATAACTTTTACCATATTGATTGTGGCTTTTAGTTTTTAGAGTTCCTGATATTCGTTGCATTAAACTTTACATAGCCTAGGCGTGCTCCTTTTTGAGGGCTTACAATATTTCAATATTTTGAATGTGTCTACCCATCTTTTATGAAGCTTCCTTTTTTAATGAAATCGCAATATGTACACGGCTCATTGGTTGCCTTCAAACAAAGAATTTTATTTTAACACATAAATTTGCACTTACCATTTTAATTAATGTATTCTTTTACTAGCTTTAACCCGATATAATTAAATTTAACTTTAATACTTAATTAGAAATGAATACATCAAAGCAAATAAGAAAAGGCTCTCTTCTATTAATTATTGTACTAAATTCTATTCTTGATTTTTTATTAGGTAGATTTCTTTTTACTAGAAAAATTATCGTACTTTTTATTTTTCAAATTAGCTTGACGGAACTACTTTTTGCTCAATGCCCATTGGTGTATTTCCAATTTGAAAATAACAACAATTCAAGTGCTCCTGCATCAAATACAACTTTAACTATTTCCAATCCCGGAGTTTTTTCAACATCATCAGGTTTGGTCGACTTCTATGCAATTAAAACGGTTGGCTCAAACACTTCTGTGTGCAATACATCAATTTCTCCAAATACCCTGAATGGTTTTACCGTTGAAATGCTGGTTAGATTTGATCAGGAATTTGGATTGCAAAGAAATGCAGAGTTGTTTCGATTTGGAAGTTCTAGTGCTCGCCTTGATTATCCTAAAATTGTTTTTAGCACTGGCACTTTCAATGGAAGCAATATTAATGATAATTTGACAATTCAATTGGATGGCATAGGAAGAAAATCTTACAGCTATTACACTGACAATAATTGGCATCATTTAGCTTTTGTTTTCGATGCAACTACTGGATTAAAACAAGTTTGGGTTGATGGTCAGTTGCCAGTAGGTTTTGATAAAACCGTTACCAACCTTGGCAGTGTTTCTGGTAATAATGAATTGACTCTAAGTACTGGTTCAAACTATGCAAAATTTGTAGGGAGCATTGATGAATTAGCATTATATAACCAAGCTATTTCCGGTTCAAGAATTTATAAAGACTATTTAATGGCTTTTGCGGGGCAGCATATAGATTTGGCTTGTTTATCACTGACTCCGCCACCACCAGATCCTGTAACTGGACCTTTGGATATTAAAGATTTCCCTATTGGTTTTAATCTAATAAATCAACTAGATTTTACTGCTGTAAATTTCCAGCAAGACCAATTAGCTACATTTCCTATTGCTCGATTTAAACCTTCACATAAATTCTTGCCCAATGTAAATGTGATGGATCCTGAATATATTGGAGGCAAATTTTTTCCTCAGCTAGCCCCCAACAACCCAGTTCCACTTAGTACTAATATCCAAAGTGAATTGGCAACCAATTGGAACTACTACTTTATGGTTTCCGAAAACACGAATGGTTATACTGGAGTGTTTGATCAAGCATGGATGACGTATGCAAGTTTACATCCTGAATTAAAAAGATCCGTTTTTGCTTATCGTGCACAGCTTCCTGGCGGAATAATAACTAATACGAATCTTACTCCAGATCATTATTTGAGGGATATCAATGGTTTTTTTATAAATGAACAGTGCAGTACAGGGTTAAAAAGATGGTCAACCGCAGCAACAATTACTGATTATGATCCAGATGGAATTGTGCAACGAGGATATTTGCAAAATATTCTTAATACACTTTCGCCAAAACGTATTGATTATATTGGCGAAAATAACGAAATAACATTAACGTACAAAGATCCGCAAAATCAAGCTGGTCCTTGTCCATTAATTAGCGACCCGGCTGTTCTTACTCATAAAAATACTTTGTTCCCAACATTTTCTTGGCCCGACTATCAAGGCACTAGGAAAATGCAATTAGATAATAGGTATAGAGATGCATTTATGGGTTTGGATCCTTCTTATCAATCGGTTCTGCCGGGGCTTGAAAATAGTCTATTCCTAAATTATGCTGTGGACGGTCATCGTTACTGGAGGGTAAACTATGCACAATTGAGGCAAACTCAAAAATCAATATCTGGCAATTATCATTCTACACCCGACATTTACCCGGAAGAGCCTTTATATTGGCGAACAATTAATGGTGCAACGCACGGTTGGCAATGGCTTATAGAAACACGGGATCAAGAAATCGAACCGCCTTTTAACGATAATAGGTTCTCTCCATATATTGCAGCAGGTTGGGCAGAAGATGGCAGAGAACATATAAGACCCGGCCAATGGTTAGGTTTTTTAAAATGTGTCGGATTAATGGGGGTGGATTTTTTTCATACTGGATATTTTAATGGCGTCAATTCAATTCCACAAACTGATCCAAAGGGCTGGATTTGGCAGGCAGCACCCCCGGTCTATGCACAAGCGACACTAACTCGTGCCGAACCTTTCTTTACTGAAGGATATGTTTTAAGAGGAGATGTGCCTTTGATATTAGATCAGCCTGCGCTTCAAAAAGGTTTCATGTTCACAACAGGAAATGCAAATGAACTTGTTGTTGTAAGAAAAAAAAATACCACAACAGACTATTTAATTTCTGGAACAATTCAAAAGGTTTCTAATATGCTTGATAATGCACCTTTTTCACGTGATATTCAAATTGAATTAAATAGTCAAACGTTAAAATTTAATATTCGTAGGCAGGGTAGCACTTATGTCTACAATAATAGTACTCCTTTCCCGGTCTTTTATCAAATTGATAAATGGCATCAGTATGAACATCCACAAAGATGGACTCCAGATTTCGACATAGAAGCTGAGATTTTCGACAATGAAGATGCTTCTGTAACTATTGCAACGGAGAATCCTAATAACCCTCATGTTCCGATTACAAATGGTGATTATTTGAGCTATACAAGTTATGTCACCTTTAATAGTAACTCTGCTGTCAGTGCATTAAACTACCATTTTCAGCCAAGACAAGAATTTCCAACTGATGTACCAAATGACTTTACTTTTTATGTGCGAGCTCGAAGCAAAACAGGTAATTTGACTGGGTTAAATGTAAGGTTGCAAACTGCTAATAATTCAAATGTTTTGTTAGAGCATCAAGTAGGATGCATATCAAATACATCTTGGGAGTGGTATGCGCTTGATATGTGCGGGACGGCAATTCAGTTTAACGGCTTAACAGATAATGTTACATATCTTTTAAGTTTAACCCCGTTTAATCACGAACTTGAATTTGATCAAATTTACCTTGAGTCATCTGGTGCTCCTGTTTTTAATCCAACAGTACAACCACCATGCTCTTTCACACAAACTTTTTCCGTACCTTTAAATTCATCTTCATTACCCATGGGTCTTTATAGTAATGAAATTATTCAATTGAACGGGTCTGGTACTTTTACTGTCGACAACAATTTTTCACTTAATTACTGTAATGTAATTGTTGATCAAGATATTGAAATAGTATTAGCAAATGGTGCCGTTCTTAACATAGATGGTACAAGTTTTAGTACTTGTGGTAGTTACACCTGGGAAGGAATCACAAATCAAGGTGGAACTGTGAATTCGGCTGGCTCTAAAATTTCAGATGCTGTGTCGGCATTAGACAATTATTCATCGTCTGCGCAATCTTATGTTGCTGGTAGTTCATTTAATATAACATCAACACTTTTTTCAAATAATAATATAGGAATGGATTTAGGTCGTGATGACTACGCCACATCTTTTACTTTAACTGGAAGTCGGTTTGAATGTCCTGGCGGTGTTTTGTCAAAAGGCATAAACTCTGGCAATACGCCATTGTATGATTTGTACCTTAATCTTGAAAACCCGGCTTATTCAATTAAAGTAGGTGATCAAGCAGCATCTACAAATTTTTTTGGTAATGCTAACTATGGGGTCTATTCTTTCAACTCCAATCTTACTGTTGTAAATAATGAGTTTGTTTACAGCGATCAGATTCCTGATGCCTTTAAAAAAATTAAGCGTTATGCATTAGTTGCGAATGGAGATGGTTACACGCTTTTTAATTATAATTTAACCGTAGGTGGATCAACTTCAAAATCGAACTTGTTTCAAAACTGGTATCGAGGTGTTTGGGGTATCGCAATGGATGATGTTACCATTTTAAACAATACATTTAAAGAAACTAATTATGCCACAAATTTAGATGGAATTAAATCCCGTTCTATTTTAGTTAAGGATAACACCTTTGTAGATTGTTATTCGGGATTGTGGTTATGGGAATGTCATGGTTCTCAAATTACAATACAGTCGAATTCGTTCAATAAAGGTTTAAATTATGACTTTGGCAAATACGATTATCAAGCTATTCGTGTAGAGTCATCACCACGTGTTCCTAATCAACGTGTAAATATTCATGATAACGATATTTACAATTGTAACATTGGTATTCATCTGAGAAATATTGACGGAGCACAGATTTGTAAAATTCCTGGGCAGCCCGCAAATACGTCTAATAGATTTTATACAGAAGCCAATAATATTGACCTTTCTTTACTTGGAAATCACTATGGAATTTGGCTCGAGAACTGTTACAGTACACTTGTTGAAAATAATATTATCTCACGTACCTATAATCCATCTAACCAAATTTCAGTTAGTGGGCCTTTACAGCAGGATTTGATACGAGGTATCAGTTATGACCGCAGCCCTCGTTCCAAAATTCTCGATAATAAGACAATTAATATGGGCACAGATATTCGTGTTCTTGGAGATTGTCCTGGCTCTGTAATGTATTGTAACTGGATGGAAAGCGGGTTTCAGGGAATTAATTTAGTGAGCGCAACAATAGAAAATCCTCACGGAGGCGCTAATAACCCTACCAATAACTCGTGGCATGGCGATTATTGCGATATTTCAACTAATGGAATAAATAAACTTCGAGTTGCAGGTATGGCCAATGGATTTCAAGTGGATTACTATCATTCAAATGCTAGCTGCGAACTTAATTTGAATAATTCAACTTATACCCAATATTCTACAATAGCAATTAATGCAATAGTTGCTAGTGGGCAAAACAATTGCTTTTTTCAGATGGTAGACGATGATGAGGAAGCTGAAAGGCTTTCAGCAATGACAGGAGATACAATAGAATATTATGATTTTCCAGATGAAAATAATTTTTATGATAACGGATTCGCTTACGAATCACTGGAAAACGATACAAACTTAATGCATCAGAATCTTCCTACAGATTATTATTTACAACAATTTTACACTGCTCAAAAGCAAGGTAACATCGGTAAGATAAAAGATGTAAGAAACTACATTGCTTTAAAAAACAAACAAGCAGCTCAAATGGCTAATTGGGCAATTGTTGATTCAACGTTAATATTGCAAAATCTGAAAACAATAAATGAAATTTATCTTCAATATTTCATAGATGCCATTGGCGATGTAGAGATTGATGCCTCTACCAAAGCCGTTATCGAAAGCATTGCTTACCAAAATCCCATTCAAGGTGGTGATGCGGTTTATATGGCACGTGCCCTGTTGCGAATTGATGTCGAAGACCAGATTGGTATTTTGAGAATAAAGAATCCCGATCTTGAAAAAAATACTGCACTTCAACGTGTCGCGAAATTATACCCAAATCCTGCAAAAGATAATTTTTTTGTAGAATACCCTTTGTCTTCAGAGGAAAATGTTTCCATCGTAATTTCTAATCCTGTTAACCAAGCCATAAAGCAAGTGAAACTTTCACAAAGTGGCAAGACTGAAATAATCACTCGCGACTTAAATCCTGGTATCTATATTTATAAAATTTATTCTGAAAATGATCTGAAAGAAGCTGGAAAAATTATTATTATGAAATGAGTTAATTGAAATAGATGTGTTTTGAAAACTTACTATTTAATAAACTTCTTCCATGAAAAAAATTTGTGTTTTAATCTACTTCATGTGCTTAAGTTATTATTCTGATGCACAATTTAAAAACAGCATTTGGTGTTTTGGAGACAGTTCGGGAATTGATTTTTCAAACGTATTAGTTCCTATTCCATTTATTACTTCATTAGATACTCGTGGTACCGCAGTGTCTATTGCTGATTCTATAAATAACTTATTATTCTATGCAAATACACGTGCAGGATTAGCAGGAAATACAGCACTTGTTTGGGACAAAAATCATCAGCTAATGCAGAATGGAGATTCAATTGTTGGAAGGGCATGGTATAAAGAATTAATTATAATTCCTCTTCCTGACAGTCAAAATTTGTTCTATGTTTTTTCTTCTGGTGAAACCAGTATTTATGGACTATATTATTCTATTATCAATTTAAATTTAAACGGAGGCCTTGGAGCTGTAGTTCAAAAAAATACACAACTTCTTCCCTATCAAGGCTCCGATGGAATTGCAGCCATCAAACATGGTAATGGTAGAGATTGGTGGTTGTTTTTTCGTAGATGGGATATTCCAAACAATAGTTTTTATACTTACCTAATTACACCTAATGGTATAATTCCAATTCCCATTCAACAATTAGGTTCTGTCGCTACCAATGCAGGATTTTATAGAATTGAACCTTCATGGGATGGAACTAAATTAGCTTGTGTTACAGCTCAAGGAATTATTGAGGTTTTTGATTTTGACCGTTGTACAGGAATCATTTCAAGTCCGGTTATAATTGATAGCGAACAACCTACTGGCAACTCTATTCCTTGGTATTGGAGTTGTGAGTTATCAATTGATAAAAGCAAACTCTATGTAATGTCAGTTTTGCAAGGAAGCATACAAGATACATCCTATTTATTTCAATTTGATATGAATGCTCCAAACATAAATGCAAGTCGTGATACCATCCACATTTTTAATACGCCAACTCAACCTGGAGCTATAGAACTTGCTCCTGATGGTAAAATGTACATTTCATCAACTTATGAATGGGGTGGATTTTCTTATCCTTATCCCGATAGTGTCTATAACTTATACAACATGAACCTAAGCCTAATTAACTTCCCTGACAGTTTGGGTATTTCATGTGATTTTCAACCATTCTCCTTTTATTTGGGAGGCAAAAGAACCTATTATGGCTTGCCTAATAATCCCAATTATGAGTTAGATACATTGATAGGTTCTCCATGCGACACACTTAGTGTAAGCGTTGTTGAAGCAGAAATAAAAGAGGGGGCTCAATTATTTGTTTTTTTTCATGGTATTTGGAATACTGCATTTATTAATGCTCAAAATATGAAAGGAAAATTGTATTCATTGTATATCTATGATGTCTTAGGAAATGAAATTTTCAAAGAAAATGGAAATCTAAATTCGCAGTATTTTTCAAAAGATTTTCAAATGCAAAATTTTTCAAACGGCATGTATATTGTGTGTTTGCAAACCGAAAAAGAATCACTTGTAAAGAAATTTATTAAAAATTAGTTTTGTATTGTGAAGAGTATCCTAACTCATTATTTAAAAAAAAGTTTTAGTGTTGCGTTCGTAAAAAGGCAAGCTATAAAGCATGTTAAACTATTAAAACACTCCCAATTAATAGGATAATATTAATTTACAATTTTACCTATTGTATCTAAAACTAGTCGCGAGGCTTTACAACTAGCAACCCTACAATACTAGAAGCGAAAACTAAATGTTACCTAAAATAAAATTGTTCATACATGTGTTAATAAGACCAAAATCTGTGTATATCTATTCTATAAGATTATTTGGAAATGATAAACCTGTATGGCTTAATCAGGGGTATTTATAAACCAAAAATTAGCCTCCTTTTTTCCTAGTCTTTATAAACTTTCTTATACACGGAATTCACCTAAATTCTATCCACAATTATTCAACATCCTCCTTTGTTAACACTTGTTAGTAAAGACAAGGTTGCTTATTAATCAGTTCTTTATACTCTATAATTGCCATTATAAATTGTGGATAAAGCCTAATAACTCAACTCAACAATAGAATAAACAAAAAGGAATACACATTATGAACAGTACATTATTAACATATATTATTATTTAAATAAATATATTATAATATATACTGTTGATTAAAACGCTTGATGGTTTTTAGACAATTTTTTAAAGCCGTTTTTAAATAATAACAATCTCCTTTTTTCCGTTTTTACCCTGTACTTTTGCTCCAGTAATCCTGTAAATCTCATGTCGAATTTTAATACCGTTTCCGAAGTAAATACCCAAGGGTTTGTGAATGAGGCGGTCGACCCACGCCTCGATCTTTTCGAAGCCATTAAATTACTGAAAAAGGAGAAGAATGCGGTGATCTTGGCGCACTACTACCAGGATTCTGATATTCAGGATATTGCGGATTACATAGGAGACAGCTTAGGTTTAGCTCAGGAAGCGGCTAAGACACAGGCTGATATCATCGTTTTTGCAGGAGTTCATTTTATGGCCGAAACAGCCAAGTTGCTCAATCCCACCAAGAAAGTTTTAATGCCCGATTTCAGAGCGGGATGTTCATTATCAGAATCTTGTCCACCCGATGAGTTTAGAAAGTTTAGAGAAGCTCATCCCGACCATGTTGTGATCAGTTACATCAATTGCTCGGCGGCCATCAAAGCTCAAACGGATATTATTTGCACTTCCAGCAATGCCATTAAAGTAGTGGAGAGTGTTCCAAAAGATAAACCCATCCTCTTTGCTCCCGATAAAAATTTAGGAGCCTGGGTAGCTAAAAAAACAGGTCGTGATTTATTGTTGTGGGACGGTGCATGCATGGTACATGAAATTTTTTCATTGGAGAAAATTACCAAGTTGAAAGCATTACATCCTCAAGCACTTTTTATTGCGCATCCTGAGTGCGAAGAACCCGTTTTAAAGTTAGCCGACTATATAGGCTCTACCACTGGACTTTTAAAATTCACGAAGGAAAATCCCGCCACAACATTTATTGTTGGTACAGAGAGTGGAATTTTACATCAGATGGAAAAATCATCTCCTGCAAAAACATTTATTCCAGCACCTCCAAATAATAATTGTGCATGTAATGATTGTCCGCACATGAAATTAAATACGCTTGAAAAAGTGTATTTATGTTTAAAGCACGAATTACCCGAAGTACAAATTGATCCCTTATTGTTTGATGATGCGCTCAAACCACTTCAACGCATGTTAGAAATTAGTGCGAAGCCATAATTTGTATTGTGTAATACCAGTTTTCTATTATATGTAATCAAATTATTTAAGCCTAAAAGGAAGCATAACTAGAGAAATAAATATTAATAAAAAGTAATATTGTAAGGAACGGCGCGGAGGCCGTCCACGCAACAGTGCGAACCGATTTTTGCTGAACCGATGAAGTAAAGAAATAGCACAAAAGATTGTTTAGTGGTTGCGAAAGAAAGTAGAAAGCATAAACCGCAAAAATTGGTTGGTGTTGGGTGGCGTGCTTTCTTTGGTTACTTTCTTTTCACGCAAAAGAAAGTAACAAGTAATTTAGAACTAGAATATTAATTAAAAAACTAAAATATTTATTACAAAAAGTTGTGAACTACTTCACACTCATATGTATTGTATAAAATTCAGTTAAAACGAAAATAACTTATTAGAAAAAAAATATTATAAATATTTGCACTATTTAATATTTATGATTGGTATAATAGAATAATATACGGTTATATTACAATTGTACCTAGATTTTTAGTGTACTTTGTGTTAAACAACATATTAAACAAGCTGTAAATATCAAAATCATAAAGTATTTAACATTTAGTATTGCTTACTTAATTGTTGAACTAGTATATTAGCATTCTCTATGAAAAAAATATTCTTTTTACTTCTTCTTTTATCGTCAGTAGTATTTGGACAAGTAGATGGTCCTATGAAATACTATTATGCCAGCGGAAAATTAAGTTCGGAAGGTAATTTTAAAAATGGGCAGCCTGACGGTTACTGGAAATCTTATTATGAAAATGGGTATGTTAAATCAGAAGGAAATCGTGTGAATGGACAACTCGATAGCTTATGGAGTTTTTACAATGAAGAAGGAAAAAAAACTTCGGATATCCATTACCGTAATAATATAAAGAGTGGATGGCAGTACGATTATTTTCCAACCGGTAAAGTGTATATTAAACGTTGGATGGTGAATGGCATTACCGATAGTATTGCGCATTATTACCATGAGAAGGGATATTTAGAAAAAACAATTTTACTAAGTGGAGGGTTAGAAGATGGCATTGCAAAAGAATTTTCAGAGGAAGGCAGAATCATTACCCTTACTACGTATAAAAATGGTTTTTTTGTTAAACAAGATAAAATAAATCGTTACGATAAGTTTGGTTTCAAACAAGGAGCCTGGAAAGAATTTTATCCATCAGGAGTGGTTAAAGAAGATGGAGTTTGGAAAGATGATATGAAGAACGGTGTGTTCAGATGGTTGAGTCCAGATGGAATTGTGTTGAGAATGGAAGTGTGGAAGAGAGGCGAGATGGTGGAGGATGAATTAGCGAATGTTAAATTGGATATTAAACGAGACTATCATAATAACGGTCGACCAAAAAGTTCTGTTAATATCATCAACGGAGTAAAAGAGGGCGTTTACAGAGAGTTTGATAAAGAAGGAAATATTACCATCAGCAAACTTTACGAAAAAGATAAAGTGTACGCAGAAGGCGGAACCGTAGATGCACAAGGGAGGCAACAAGGAAAGTGGAAGTATTTTTATAGAGAAGGAAATACGAAGTGGGAAGGGAGTTTTAAGGATGGACTTAGAGATGGTCCTTGGATATTTTATTATTCGAATAAGCAAATTCAACAGCAAGGTAATTATTTAAAAAATAAACCTGATGGGAATTGGAAATGGTTTTATCCGGATGCAAAATTGTTGCGCGAGGAAAATTATTCAGGAGGAACCGAAAATGGTGCGAGTTCAGAATTTGATGAAATAGGAAATATCATAGCGCAAGGTAATATGGTTGATGGGAAGCGTGATGGAAATTGGAAGTATAAGAATGGTGAATACATTGCGGAAGGAAATTATGTAGAAGGAAATCAAGATGGCATGTGGATTCAACTTTATGATGATGGTAAAAAAGCATTTGAAGGAGAATATTTTGAAGGATTAGAAAATGGAGTCCACAAATTTTATTTTAAAAATAGCAAACCAAAGGAAGAAAGAAAATATCGTTTAGGGTTGAAAGAAGGTGATTGGAAAGTTTGGGATGAAAGTGGAGAATTACTTTTAACCACCACCTACGAACGCGGAGAAGTGAGGAAAATGGAAGGGGTGAAAGTTAAATAGACTGATTTTTTAGGTTTTTCTACAATTCAAATAATATATTCTTAGATTTTTAGAAGTAAATAGATCCTAATGTCAGCAACCCGACATTCTTTTAATGTTTACTTACCGACCTTGCACTCGAATTTAAGACGATGAAAAAGACAATTCTATTTATTCTGCTAGCCTTTGTGTATACATGGAGTGCAGCTCAAACAGATCAAGAAAGAAAGGCAAACTATAATATTGAAAATAATTTAGCCATTCAAGGATATGATCCCGTTGCGTATGTTAAATCAAAAAAAGCCATAGAAGGCAAGAAGGAAATTGTAGCCTCCTATAAAGGAATTAACTATCGGTTTTCATCAAAAGAAAACCTAGAACTATTTAAGCAAGCGCCCAGTACTTATGAGCCAGCTTACGGAGGATGGTGCGCTTATGCGATGGGAAATTCGGGAGAAAAGGTGGAGGTGGACCCCGGATCATTTAAAGTGATTGAGGGAAAAACATACTTATTCTACAACTCCTATTTCAACAATACTTTGAAGTCGTGGAATAAAATGGAAGCAGAATTAAAAGCAAAGGCTGAAAAGAACTGGAATAAAATTATTACAAAAAAATGAAAAACACATTCAAATACCTAGATGTTATAGCGAAAGGCATTGCCGCATTCATCATGTTACAAACCTTGTATTTTAAATTTTCGGCGAGTCCCGAATCGGTATATATTTTTTCCACTATAGGCATGGAGCCTGTGGGAAGAATAGGTTCGGGAATTGGAGAATTGATTGCATCCATATTGATACTTGTCCCCAAAACAACTTGGTTGGGTGCAATGGGAGCCATTGGATTAATGAGTGGAGCCATATTCTTCCACCTCACTTCGATTGGAATTGTGGTGATGGACGACGGAGGACAATTGTTTATATATGCCTGTTTAGTATTTTTAAGTGCGCTGTACTTATTGATTCGAAATAAAGAAATACCCTTAGCGCTAATATTTAATAGAAAAAGTAAATAATGAAAATAGTAAAATCGATAGTCGCAATTTTAATTCTCTTAGCTGCATCTTTTGTAGATGTAACAGCTCAAGGCTGTAGTGATGCAGGCGTGTGTAGTATCGGTTCATCTCATTCAATGGCGGATGATAGCACATCTATTGATGGGCCCGTTTCATCTGTATCTTTAACTACATCATTCGGAATGGGAGAAGAAGGAGTTTCTATTTTTCAAATTATACCTGAATTAAATATTGGCATTACAAAAAAAATATCCTTGCAAGCCCGAATTCCTTTTATGGCGATTAGTGGAAACCTTGACGATGTTACAGGAATTGGAGATGTGGTGATGGGATTGTCTTTTATTGCCAATAAAAAACCATCCACAAAAACTGTAATATATGGAGGCGTAAAAATTCCACTGAGTGACGCCAACGAAAAAAAGAAAAACCTTTCCTTACCGATGCCTTATCAAGTAGGAATTGGAACACTTGATTTTGTGGGAGGAATAAGTCATTCATTTTATAATTGGCAAACCACAATCGGTTATCAACATGTTCTTGACAATGGAAATAAAAATGAATTCACCAGGAAGTTATGGGCAAATAATAAAGACGCGCAGACCTACTTTGAATCGAATGGATTTATTCGAGGGAATGATGCTTCGTTGAATGTGGAGTATAATTTCAAAATAAAAAAAGTCAACATTGCTCCTGGAGTCTTGGCGATTTACCGAATCAATAAAGATCAAATATTGGATACAAATAATGTTCACTATGCTATTAAAGGATCTGATGGCATCACCTTAAATATTACTGGCGACGCCACCTATGAAATCGGAAAAAAATCAACCCTCCGTTTCCAATTGGGGTTTCCAGTGATTGTGCGCGATGTCAGAGCGGATGGGTTAACACGAAGCTTTGTACTAAATCTAGGTTATTATATTAACTTGAATTAAATTATGGAAATTAAAGATACATCATCTCAAGTTTTGCAACAACTTGTAGAACTAATTGATAAGTTAGATAACGAACAATTTGCTCGACCCCTTTCTTTATTATCAGGAAATACCATTGGCAAACATATTCGACATATCATAGAATTGTATGATCAACTTTTGATAGGTTACGATTCAGGTATCATTAATTACGATGATCGTAAAAGAGATTTGCGAACGGAGACAGAAACGAATTATGCCATTGATAAACTGGAGCGGATTATTCTCGCTTGTGAAAACAAATTGGACAAGTCTGTACAATTAATATTGGACTATTCCATGGACAATGTTGTAAACGATACGGTTAATTCATCTTACAAAAGAGAGTTAGCCTATAATATTGAACATGCCATTCATCACATGGCAATTATAAAAATGGCTGTTGAAAATTCTTTTTCTGGGATTATATTGGATAAAACATTTGGCATCGCTCCATCTACTATTAGATTTCAAAAAGAATGTGTACAGTAACTTATTTACCGTTAGAAAATGGAGGATTCATTTTAACCTCCAATCGTGATGAGAAGACGCTTAGAAAGTCTGCACTACCACCAAGTAAGTACCAGTTGAATAACACGGCTGTATTTTTTCCAAAAGATCAACAAGCTGGAGGCACATGGATTGTTACATCTCATCATCAATACACTCTGTGCTTATTAAATGGCGCCTTTGTAAAACACGAGCGAAAAGAAAACTATAAATGGAGTCGAGGTCAAGTTCTACTCGATTTCTTTCACTATAAAGATGTACCACTTTTTATAAAAGAGTATGACTTTGTCGATATAGAACCCTTTACATTAATCATTGTGGAGGAAAAAGAAAGAATAGGTTTATATCAGTTGGTTTGGGATGGAGAAAACATCCATCTTGAAAAAAAAGATGCAGGCAAAGAAAATATTTGGTCGTCAGTAACTTTGTATGAACCTCAAGTGATCCAAGCACGAAAAAAATGGTTTGACAAATGGTTGGAGGAACACCCACAGGGAAAAAGAAGTGAAATCACCGACTTTCATCGATTTGGCGGAGATGGGAATCCGGAAAGCAACGTATTGATGAACCGAAATAATATTGTAAAAACGGTGAGTATTACATCCGTATTTAGTAGTCAAGATGAAACAACCATGCAGTACTTCGACGTACTCGCAGATCAGGAATATAAAATTCGAATTCTATAAATGGATACTTCGTCAACGGTTATACTGAGAGACAAAAGGAAGCTTGTAATTCCGCAATTTCCTTTGTGGATGGTACGTATTGTTAATTATGAGTATTGGCCTTTCCAACTTCTATTTTTTCCGAGTTTTTTTTATTGGCTATTTCTAAGTCTAAGAGCACGTTCCCTCGTTTATTTTACAGCTACAAATCCCGCTATTGACTTAGGTGGATTTTTTGGTGAGTCAAAAATTAGTATTTTAAATAAGGTGAGCGGCAAGTATAAACCACGAACACTTTTGATCGACAAGAATTGGACACCGGCACATATTTTACATAAAATGACTTCTGAAGAAATCTCATTTCCCATCTTCTGTAAGCCCGACAAAGGGGAGATGGGCTTCATGGTTCAAAAAATTTCTGACTCAGACGAGTTGGAAGAATATTTAAAAAGATGTCCGAGCGAAATACTGATTCAAGAGTTTGTTGATTATTCCATTGAGTTAGGTATTTTGTATTATCGATATCCGAATGGAAAATCAGGAATTACCTCCATCGTTGAAAAAGAATTTATGAGTGTAGAAGGAGATGGACAATCGACCGTGGAAGAGCTGATGAATAAAAAGGATCGATCACGATTTCAAATTAAACGATTTAGCGAAGAGAAAAGAGAATTGTTAAAAAGCATTCCACCAGCAAATCAAAAAACAGTATTGGAACCCGTCGGAAATCATTGTAAGGGCACGCGGTTCATCAATGGAGAAAGACTCATCAATAAAAAATTAGTTTCCGTATTTGATGAAATTACATCTACCATGGATGGTTTTTATTTTGGACGATTTGATCTAAAAGTTAAATCCATTGAAGATTTATTTCGAGGTGAAAACATAAAAATTATGGAAGTCAACGGAACAACGAGTGAGCCAGCACATATTTATGGAGAGGGAATGACACTTTGGAAGGCCTATCGAGCTATTTTTCACAACATGAAAATTGTAAATGAAATCGCCATTGAAAACCATCGTAGCGGAATTAAATACATGTCGATACCCGAAGTGATAAACGTCTCTACGCAACACTTTAAAATGAAACGTAAATATGGGAATTGATATTTTCTTTTCTTTTTTACTGGCCACGGTGATCAGTTTTATTGGTTCTTTGCAGCCCGGATTGGTAAACATGGGTGTGCTTTATGCGGGATATCATCGGTCTCGAAGTGCAGCTATAAAAATGGCTATTGGTGGCGTTTTACCAGAAATAATTTATTCGGCTATAGCATTATTTATTTATATGAAGGCTGCTGAATTTTCCTATATAAAAGAAGCATTGAATATTTTATTCATTCCTCTTTTGTTCATTGCCGGAATTTATCTCTTGAGAAAGAAAGCATCGAAAGAGAAATCCACCAATTTTAATGACCATGATTTTACAAATGGTTTTATGATTGGTATGGTAAATCCATTGCTAGTTCCTTTTTGGTTGATCTGGATTCAGCAAGTGGTGCAACGAGGTTATTTGGAGTTAAACAATTTTTATACTCAAGTTGCCTTTGTTGTTGGAACCGCAGTTGGTGCACTCATTTTGCTCTTGGTGGTTGCTTTTAACACCGAAAAATATAAAACACAGCTTGAAAAAATATTGAAAGGAAGGCTCAATTTCTTACTTGGACTTATTTGTATTATTTTAGCATGCGTAGAACTATTCCGTCTACTCGTGGAATGAGTCAAGAAACGCAATATTGGCATTTACGTAACCATAAATTATTTTCTGTTTTAACAAATGCTCAAATCGATGATTTGTGCATTATGACTCGTTATAAGAAAGCTTCGAAAGGTGAAATCATTTATTTTGCAGATGAACCTGAGAAACGCATTTTTATTCTAAAAAAGGGAACGATAAAAATTTGTGAGCATGATGAAAAGGGAAATGAAGTAGTAAAGGAGTTATTGATGCAAGGCGATCTTTTTGGAGAGATCAGTCTAGATCAAGGAAAGGGAAACGCCGAATACGCACAAGCGCTTTCTCAAGATGTAGTCATCTGTTCTTTTCGCCTAGTTGATTTCGAGCATTTACTGGAAAGCTATCCCGGCATTGCGCTTAAATACACTAAGTTGGTTGGGTTTAAATTCAAAAAATTGAAAAACAGTTACAACAATCTCTTTTTTAAAGATGTTAAAACGCGACTTATTCATTTTTTACTCGATTGGGCTGAGCGCGAAGGACAACTGGAAAATTCCAGAATCATTTTAAAAAACTATTTAACACATCAAGACATCGCAGGCGTGATTTGTTCTACTCGACAAACGGTTACACAACTAATCAATGAATTAGAGTCAAACAATATTATTTCATATGGACGTAAGGAAATAATACTTGAAAGCGTTGAAAAACTTTCTTCCCTGAAATAATTAGTGACCAATCCCGTCATTTTCAGACAAGACGATTTTAAAACTCCTTTCATATAATCAAATACTTAAATGCGTATTCTTCAAGTTATTAGGCTTTATTTTTAGCCTTTAAAATAAAGTTAAATTAATTAAGGGTAAAGAATGTAACCTCATTGGGATAAAGTCGTTAGAATAGAATGGATACCAGTATAATTTAAAGTTTTTTAATGAAGCAAAGTAGATAAAATCAATAAGTTATCAAACCATTACGCTTTTCTTTACACAAAGAAAAAGAATGATTAATCCGAAGTTAGAAAAGCAGTGCGCCCCCTATTTTAATCATCCCAATCATCCAACGATGAGTTCAGAATTGTTTTATACAATCAGCAAAACCTATGATGATTTTTTAGGGACACAGGTAAGATTAGAGGCGAGAATAGTTGAATTAGAAGATATGCTTTTGAAGAGTAATTCAAATCTAAATCAAGCTGCCACCAATTTATCAAGCGAAAAGGAAAATACAGAAAGTAAATACAAAGAACTGTTTGAAAAAATGGCGGATGGTATTTATAAGAGTACGGTAGAAGGAAAATTTATTGATGTCAACCCTGGCTTGGTAAAGATGCTCGGCTATGATAGTGTAAACGAACTAATGGCAGTTGATATCAAGAAAGATTTATATTTTGAGGAAAGTGAACGAGAAGTGGACATGGAAGAGGATGGAATTTCTATTTTTCGATTAAAGAGAAAAGATGGTTCTGAAATTTGGGTGGAAGATAGGGGTCAATACATCACCGACGACGCTGGAAAAATATTGTATCACGAGGGGAATTTACGTGATGTTACTTCAAGAATAAGAACGGAACAGCATTTACATAAAAGCCAGAAAGAGACTTCAGATTATAGAAAGGCGCTCGACCAATCGCTTATTGTTTCGATCACAAATCAAGATGGTATTATCACTTATGCAAATAAGAACCTTTGTCAAATTTCTAAGCATTCAAAAGAAGAACTTATTGGCAAGCCTCATCGATGTATCAATTATCAAGGTGAAACAGACGAGAATATTATAGAGCAAGACAATACCGTTGAAAGTGGTAAAGTATGGCGTGGTGAAGTAAAGAAAAAAGCAAAAGATGGATCCATCTATTGGGTGGACCAAACGATTGTTCCTTTTATTAATGACGAAGGAGAAATCTACCAATATCTAACCCTCCGAATTGACATCACTGAAAAGAAAAATGCTGAATTAAGAACTCGCGAAAGTGAAGAAAACTTCAGGGAAATAATTCAGTCGAGCAATGATTTAATTCAAAGTTTGAACATTGATGGAAGTTTTGATTTTGTAAATGCCTCTTGGTTAAAAACAATGGAATACTCAGAAGAGGAGATCAGTAAAATGAATATTTTCGACATCATATGTGAAGATGTTTTGAGCGGGTGTTTAGAGAGATTTCAACGTGTATTAAGTGGAGAAAAGATGGATAATGTTGAAACAACTTTTATAACTAAATCGAACAAGAAAGTTATATTGGAAGGGAGTGCCGTTCCTAGAATAAAAGATAATAATGTGATCGGAGTTAGAGCATTCTTAAGAGATGTTACCGAGCGCGAAGTCGCAGAAGCACAAACAGCTGCAGTTAACGAACAGTTAGAAATTAAAATTGATCAACTGAACGAATCACAAGAAGTAGCTCAATTAGGTACTTGGGTTTTAGATTTCAAGACGGGAAAAACATCTCATTCTAAGGAATTTTATAAGATTTTAGAAAGAGAGGAGAAAGAGTTAGAGATCCCCATAAATGATCAATTACTATTCTTTCATCCGGAAGATCGTTCCATTGTAAGCGAAGCGTTTATGAATGTTATACAAGAACAAAAAGGGTATCAATTTGAAGCAAGATTGTTAATGCCAAATGGCAAAGTGAAAAATATTTTTGCAATTGGACGATGTTCGGTTTTTGAAAATGGATCTCCATTGCGACTTTTAGGTACTATTCAAGATATTACCGATCGAAAAATTGCAGAACTGAAACTAGAAAATAGCATCAGTGAATTGAAAAAAACAAATTCTGAGTTGGATAAATTTGTTTATAGTGTTTCACATGATTTAAGAGCCCCTTTAAGCTCCATGTTAGGCGTTATTGAGATCAGCGAAGAGGACACCACTGACGAAATGATGCTAACGCACCTGAAAATGTTGAAGAATAGCATTAAAAAGCTAGACGGCTTTATTTTAGACATTTTAGATTATTCGAGAAATGCAAGACTTGAAACAAAAAAGGAAGTTATTGACTTTAATGAAATGCTTTCCGATATTACGCAAAATTTAAAGTACATGGGGGGTATTAATAGAATTGTTGACATTCAGGTGGAGGTGAATGAAAAATCAAAAATTCATTCAGACAAAAGTCGATTGAATATTATTTTGAATAATTTAGTTTCAAACGCTATTCGATACCAAAACGAACAAACCCCCAACCCTTTTGTAAATATTAAAATTGATACTTCGGATACTGAAACAGGAATAATAATTAAAGATAACGGCATTGGAATTTCTGCTGAATCTCAAGCTAAAGTTTTTGAAATGTTTTATCGTGTTTCCGAAGCTTCGGTAGGTTCTGGACTAGGACTGTATATTGTGAAGGAAGCGGTTGAAAAATTACACGGTGAAATAAAATTAGAGTCTGTACCAGGAACGGGCAGTACATTTAAAATTAGGATACCCAATAATTAATGTAATGATGGAAAACTCTGACGTGAAGAAGATATTTAAAAAAGTGTTGGTCATTGACGATAGTGAAACGGATCGATATGTTGCTAAACGAATGCTTCAAAAGTATAATTTTGCCGACGAAATTGTTGTACAAGAATCTGCAACCAAAGCACTCATCTATCTGCAAACTATAGAGAACACTCCCGATGAATTGCCTCAGTTTATTTTTCTAGATATTCGTATGCCAGAGATGGACGGTTTTGGATTTTTAGAAGAGTTTAAAAAACTAAGTGATACCACAAAGTCTAAGTGTACCATTGTGATGTTGTCTACATCGCTTGATTCGGATGATTTCGATAAGGCGAGTTCAAACCCATTTGTAAACCGATTTTTAAACAAGCCGCTCGATAAAGAAAAGATGGAAATTCTAAGCCAGGATTTTCAACCAAAATTTCCATAGTGATTCAGAGTTGAATAATTAGTTTTTTGAAAATATTGGTAGTGTAAAAACTATTGGAGATTCCAATTTTATTAATTCCAATTTATATATACAAAAAAAGTACAACCCGTTTTAAAAGGGTTCAAAATAATATGTATTATTTAGTGAAGTAATCGTTACGGGTTTTTTACTCCACGTTTCGATTCCATTTCTGTGTTTTACCACAATATAATACGAATTTCCGCTATATAAATACGGCATAGAAATATTGACAATGCCACTGGTTGTTAAAATTGCAGAGATAGAATAGAGCATTGTGTAAGTCGATACGGTGCTTCTTAATTGAACGGTAATCGTATCAGCACTTGAGCTTCCTATCGCCGAAGTCATCGTATTGCCCGCTATATACAACCCCTCTATGAAAAGTCGCATCTGAAAATTAGAAGTAGTAGGCGCAGGATATGTTGTAACCGTTTCTGTAATGCTTGTCACTTTTGTAGTTGTTCTGGTTCCATAAAAAGTGGGGCCCACAACATACGGATAAGCGGAATTAAAATTTGAATCGACAGTACAGAAATAAGCATAAATCCCACCCGGATGCTCGGGAGTTACACAAAATCGACCGTTATGAATATCTAAATTATTAGGAGTAGTTGGCGTGACAAATTCATAATCTTCGCGAAAATATCCTAATGGATAGGTGACACTCACATTTGGGCCAGGCGTAACGGAGGCACCTGTGTAATATGTATTTCTTACCGAAATTGTTCTTAGTCGAAAACTAGATTTCATTCGCGTGACACCTCCTGTTCCATTTGTATTATAATATCCATAAGCCCCATAAATGGGAAAACCATCATATGCGAAACCGAGCAATGGAGAATGCTTTGTTGCATCTATTACATAAAGCCCATCTGCATTATAAAGATTGCAAACAGTAGAAATTACATTTTGATCCAACTTAAAAGCACTTGGGTTTTGATGATGGTGATAATTACCCATCGCAGGATGTCCTTTTGAACAATCGAATCCGCCCTTCTCTGCTACGATCGCATCTCGGTTCCATACATTATCTCCTGTACCACCAAGAGGACCACCAGCAAGCGAGTTGGTTGAGTTTCTCCAAGAAACACCATCTCTATAGTCGAAAAGCGCAACACCGTTTATAAAGATTCCAATATTTCCAGCAGTAGTCGCGGTAAGCGATCCGGTATTTTGAACTGGATTTCTGGAAATTTTGAAGATCGCATTTTGGTTGGTTGCCAAAGATGGGTTTCCATCTAAAAAAGGTCCTGTGGTGTAAGATGGAATTCCTTTTGTGCGAATGTACACCCAGTTAGTAGAGTAATAGACAGTTTGTACATTGGCTGAGTCATTATCTTGAATGGCCGTTGAATTCCCACTTACATAATGGCTTCCTTTTTTTCCATTGGTGTTAATGAGCCATGATGTGATGATGGGTGATTGTGCAAATACACATTCTACCAAAAACATAAATAGCAGGAGCGAGGTTGTTTTCATAAACATAAGGGGTTGGTATGAAATAATTAGACGATAGAACATTAGCCAATCCTTCGCATCGTATAAAAAACATAGCTTTGTATTAAAGAATGAGTGAGATGTATACCTTAGAGAAAAAGAAAATAGTGGAGTGGTGTCGTCAGCTAATCGATGAGCGGATAGAAGAAATGGTATTGCAGGGCAAGGCACTTCAAGAGGGCGTTGCCAACGAATCCAAAAGTTCAGCTGGCGATAAACATGAAACGGCGAGGGCGATGATGAATCTGGAGCAAGAGAAATTGGGGCGACAGTATCAAGAGCTGATGACGATGAAGGAGTATTTTGATAAAATAAATTTTGAAATCGTTTCAGACAAAATTCAATTAGGCTCTATGATTGAAACCAATAAAGGATATTTTTTGTTGAGTGTGGGATTTGGAAAAGTATCTTTTCATGATCAAGATATTTTATTATTGTCTATACCATCTCCCTTAGGAGAAGCATTGATTGGGAAACATGTTGGCGATAAGATTCAGTTGAACTCATTTCAATACATTATTGAAAGCATTCATTAACCATAATTATAAATGTAATGAAACTTTATATTCGAAACATGGTTTGCAGCCGTTGCAAGATGGTGGTGAAGGCGGAGTTGGAAAGACTTCACTTGCATCCAACCCAAGTCGATCTAGGAGAAGTTGAAATTGAAGAGAACTTAAATTCAGATCAACAAAAGCAATTGAACGGAGCGTTGCTAAAATTTGGATTTGAAATCATTGATACAAGGAAAAGCAAAATCATAGAAAAAATAAAGAATTTAATTATTGATCTTGTTCATCAAAGAAAAGCCAATTTGCGTACGAATCTTTCTACCTACCTTGCCAAGGAAATTAATGTTGATTATAATTACATAAGCAACTTATTTACTGATGTGGAAGGGACGACGATAGAACAATATTTTATTGCTCAGAAAATAGAGAAGGTAAAAGAGTTCTTAGTGTATGATGAACTCTCGTTAAGCGAAATTGCATTCGAATTGAATTACAGTAGCGTTTCCCATCTCAGCAAACAATTTAAAAAGGTAGTAGGCTTAACTCCAAGTCATTTTAAGGAATTGAAAGACAAAAAAAGATTACCGATTGATAAATTGTAAATTGTACAAATCATTTCCGAAATTGTATAACACCGTTGGATAATCCATGTTGTTTCTTTGTATGGTAAATAAAACGACATAGTAATGACACATGTTTATGAAATTTCAGGAATGACCTGCTCCAGTTGTGTAGCAAAAGTAAAATCTGCACTTCTTAAAATCCCCAACATCGATTCGGTCGATGTTTCGCTGGAAACCCACAGTGCCAAAATTTCGATGAGTAAGCATATTTCAAATGCCGAACTACAAAGTAAATTGAGTGAAGCGGGTAAGTATAGAATAATTTCTGCAGACCATATTGACGCCGTCGAAATATCCAAAGGTTGGTTAGCGACCTATAAACCCATCTTACTAATTTTTACATACACCATTAGTATCAGTTTACTGGTCTCCATGAAAGCAGGTGAAATAAATGTAATGAGTTTTATGCAATACTTTATGGCTGGTTTTTTCATTTCCTTTTCCTTTTTCAAATTCATCGATTTAAAAGGTTTTGCAGAAAGCTATAAGATGTATGATGTTATAGCCATGCGTTTTGGTTTCTGGGCTTTTCTGTATCCTTTCGTTGAGTTGGGGTTGGGGCTTTCCTATTTGATGAATATTAACCCTCTTATAATTAATGCTTTAACACTAATTGTGATGGGGTTAAGTATCATTGGAGTCATTCGAAGCGTTATAATGAAACAGCATATTCAATGTGCTTGCCTTGGTGCTGTATTTAATTTGCCAATGAGCACAGTGACCATTATTGAAGATGCAATCATGATAATAATGAGTGCCTTGATGTTATTTCTAATTTAAACCATACATTTGCATTTCATGAGGAATCGTATTTTTATTTTATTACCGTTGATGGTAGCATATCTATTGATGCTTTCACATGACGTAATTCCCCATCATCATCATGAGTCTTTAGTAGAAGCAGAGCATCATCATGCTATAGAGCATACGGATCATAACCATCATGATGGAACTTCTGGAGCACATGAACACTCCATGCACTTTGTACATTCTCCTGATTTTAGTAGTTACATTCCATCGGATTATTTTTCCATTAATTGTACAGATGTAATTTTATTGTTTAGCACGTCTATGATCGAAATGGGTGATCTCTTTTCTTCTATTCAGCTGGATAAAGATCCAGTACAATGGTATGAAGAGAATCCTCCTCCGCTTTTAAGTCAGTATTCTTCCTTCTTCCTTTTTCGCGGGCCACCCGAGCGTTATTCATTCGCTTAGGCAATTCCTTTATGGATGATCCACAGAGAGTAATAACTACTCTCTATTAAATGCAATTTCATAAAGTTTTGCTGGAACATTAACGAGCTTTTCCATTCGTTGAGAGATGGGTTCTATTAAAACATATCTGCAACACTTAATAAACACTCTTTGAATAATTAATAAGTATGAAAAAACGAAAGAAATACTTTTTATTTTTAGTCTTGGGATTCATTCCCTCCATGCTGTTTGCACAAACAACATTGTCAGAGGAAGATGCGATTCAAGCAGCATTAAAAAATAGTCCATCAATAAATGCAGCGAACTTAAAAGTAAAGTCTCAGCAGAAATTGCAAGGCTCGGCATTTAATTTAGCAAATCCAGATATTACGCTAGAGAGTCCAACCGCTGAATTTATGACCGTGGGCGTCATGCAATCTTTTGAATTTCCCACCGTATATTTTCGTCAAGGCCAATTATTGAAACAGCAAACCCATCTAACCCAAAAGGAAATGGAGCTCACTCAGATGGAAGTGATACAAAATGTGAAGTCGGCTTATCTCCAGCTTCAATATTCAATGACGATCATAAATCATTTGACCATAGAAGATAGTATTTTTATGGGCATTGCTAAATCGATGCAACGACTTTTCGATGCAGGGCAAATTGATTTTATTACTAAATCATATGCGAGTACTCAGTATGGCGATGTACATAATAAATTTTTACAAGCACAGATGGATGCCAACTTTGCTTTGTACCAACTACAACTTTTTACGGGTATCGAGGATAGCTTATTAGTGAGTCCGATGCGGCCTCTTCGCTCTACTTCCGATCAAGTGATCGAGAAGGATAGCCTCAACGTCCAACGTTCAATATTCAATCAGTACTACGAACAAACAAAAAATATTTCTTTGAATGAATGGAAGCTAGAAAAAAACAAAGCCCTTCCAGGATTTTCATTTGGTTATATGAATCAGGGACCGAAGGATTCAGAAATTCAACTTCGATTGAGGGCGGGAATTAATATCCCTCTTTGGTTTTGGCAATACCATGCTACCATTAAATCGGCAAAACTAAAAGTGGAGTATACCGATCAACAAGTGAAGGCACAGCAGCTAAATTTACTATCTAAAATCCAACAAGCAAAAGTAGAGGTGATGAAAAATCAGCAAGCATTAAATTATTATTCCGAAAAAGGCTGGAAAGAATCGGAAGATATTATTTCGGCTACACAAAGAATGTTAGACGCAGGAGTTTCTGATTACGTTACTTATTTAAGAACCTTATCTGAAGCATATGCGATTCGTTTGAATTCAATTGAAACGACAAAAAAGTATAATCAGTCCATTATTAATTTAAATTATCTAATAGGAAAAAAATGAAAAAGAACAGGGTAATCTATTTTATAGCGATAATGGGCTGGCTGATTCTGCCCAACAATCTTTTAGCTTCGGGTAGCGGAGATCATACACATGCTAATGAAGAAGAAGCCAAGCCAACTGCTGGTCAAGCATACTTTTCTAGTGAAGCTTCTTCCGATAAGTATGAATTATTAATTCGTTATGGACATCTTCACGAGGGGGAAACTTCAACGCTTACTTTATTTGTAAGTAATTACCAAAGCAACCAGCCCATCGACAAAGCGAACATAAAAATATCTTCACCACAAGATCCTAACATGGAGTTTAAAATAACTTCTATGGGCGAAGGGGCGTATGAAATTTCATCCTCCTTTAAAGATAAGAAGGACTATACGTTAAATGTACAAATCGTCGGATCTCTAGGTGCTGATTTAATAGCTGTACCACATATTGAAGTGGGAAAGGAATTGTTTGTAGCGAGCAATACAGATGAAAGTTCAGATACATTAAAACTGGGATTGATAATGGGTTTTGTTTTAGTGTTGGGTGTGGGTATAGGCATGTTTATGCAAAGGAGAAATACGCAAAAAGCAAAAGCATTTTTTGCAGCATTTTTAATGCTAGTGAATTGTTTAATCCCTGTTTCGTCTACCAATGCTCATGGTGATGATGATCATGGTGCAAAAAGTGCAGGAAACAATTTTTCAAATTCTTTCTTAATCCCCAAGGAAACACAATTTTTATTTGATGTGTATACGGAAATGGTAAATAAGGGGAGTTTTGTGGAGAGTACAAAATTATTTGGAACCATCTTACCAAGTAGTGGAGGTCAAGCACTGGTAAGTACTCCACAAAATGGACGGGTGGCATCCTTAAAAGTGGCGGTAGGTCAACGAGTGGAGACGGGACAAATATTAGCGACCATAGAAATGAACCTTGACGCGAGCGCCAACATTAATGTGTTAACTGAAAAAAATAATCTGCAAGCAGAAGTAGAGCGAGCCAAGAAGGATTACGATCGACTAAGTGCCATACAAGACATTGCAGCAAAACGTGATGTAGATGAAGCGAAAGCAAGATGGCAGAAGGCCGATGCGAATTTAAAATTGATAGCTGGCGGAGCTGGAAAAGTTATTTCACTTCGGGCGCCTATCGGAGGCATTGTTTCCAATTTCAACTTAAGTGTAGGGTCAACGGTTTCTAGCGGTCAAACACTTTTTACGATTAATAACCTTTCTTCTGTCTATGCCGAAGCACAGGTTTTTGATAAAGATGCACATTACATTGTGGAGGGCGCGAAGTTTTCGGTAGAGTGTGCAAATGATAATCACAAGACCAGCGAAGTGAAACTACTATCTCTAGCACAAGAAATTAATAACACGAATCAGTCTCAACGCGTTCTTTTTGAGTTAAACAATCCAGACCATGATTTTAAAATTGGAGAGTTTGTAAACATCCGTGTTTTTTCAAATCAAAGTTCAAGTTTGATTGCACTTCCCAATTCGGCATTTACAGAAATCAATGGAAAGCCTGTCGTTTTTATTAAGGAGTCAGCTGAGAAATATTCGGTCAGTTATGTACAGCTAGGAGAGAACAATGGAATGTATACAAGTATTGTAAAGGGTGTAGAAGAAGGTGAACGCATCGTTGTGAACGGAAGCTACCAGTTAAAAATGATCTATTTAAATCAATAATCAATAAAATAAAAAAGTAATACTATGAAAAACACTATAAAAATAATCGCCATGATGTTTGTCATCATCGGATTTATCACATTACCTTCTTGTAATAATAATCCAGAGAAAAAGAAAACACAAGAACCAGTAGAAGCTACCGCTGATCATGGAGACCATGGGCACGAACATATTTTTGCCTGTCCCATGCACCCCGAAGTAAAAGGTCTCGAGGGAGAAAATTGTTCAAAGTGTGGAATGCCACTCGAACACATGGATGAAGAATCTGCTACAGGAAACTATCAAATGCAATATTCTTCATCTCCTCAAAAAATTGAAGCGGGTAAAGAAGTTTCACTTTCTTTCACACCTAGAAACAAGGACAACAACACGCAAGCTGTACCATTAGATGTAGAGCACGAAAAGAAAATTCACCTCATTTTGGTGAATGAAGATTTATCGTGGTTTGATCACATTCATCCCGAATACCAAGCGGATGGTTCCTATAAAGTAAATGAGAAATTTCCAAATGGAGGAAATTATATTTTATATGCCGACTATAAACCAGCGGGAGGATCACATCAATTAGAAAAAATAAATGTAGTCGTTGAAGGAAAAAAAGCCGAAGCGGTCAATTATACCAAAAGCAGGAACACTGCAAAGAGTGGAGACTTTGCTGTTACCTTAAAACCAGATGACGGAAAGTTCATTTCAAATAGCGCAATTCATTTCGATGGTGCATTTGTATTGAATGGAAAAGTGTTTGATGTGAACGATTTGCAAAATTACTTAGGTGCAAAAGGACATATGGTAGGCATTAATTTGAAAACGAAAGAGTACATGCATCTCCACCCAGAAGTAGAAGGAAACATCTTACACTTCCATACCACATTTGAAGCAGCGGGTATGTATAGAGTTTGGTTGCAGTTCATGCACGAAGAGAAATTGCATACAGTTGATTTCATCTTAGAAGTTGCAGAGGGAGTTGCAGCCAAAGGGGAGAGTCACGCGCATGGTGAACACGACCACCAGCATTAAACAAATAAAAAAAGTACTCCCATAAATTCTAGAAAGATGTTGAATAAACTGATTAAATTCTCGCTTGAGAATCGACTTTTCGTTATAGCATTTGCAGCGATGTTAATTGTATACGGTGTGTTTACGATCGTCAATTTGCCTGTAGATGTACTGCCCGATTTAAATCGACCACGAGTTACTGTATTCCTTGAGGCGAATGGAATGGCGCCAGAGGAAATAGAAACACAAGTGGTGTTACCTGTGGAAACTGCCTTGAATGGCGCACCTGGAGTGGAAACGGTGAGAAGCAGTTCAACGATTGGTATTGGAATGGTATTCGTAGAATTCGATTGGGATACGGATGTTTATCGTGCTCGGCAATTGGTTGCTGAAAAATTGCAGACCATTGAATTGCCTTCAGGAATCACACCCGTCATGGGTCCCATTAGCTCTGTGATGGGACAAATTATGTTGGTAGGAATTTCTTCAGATTCCACCAGCCCATCCGACTTAAGAACGCTCGCCGACTTCACCATTCGAAGAAGATTAATGAGTATCAAAGGAATTTCGCAAGTGATTTCAATAGGAGGAGACAAACTACAGTATCAAGTATTAATATCATCGGCAAAGTTGAAACAGTTCAATCTACGAATTGATGATATTGATAAAGCGTTGGAGTTGACTAACCAGAATAGCACTGGAGGGTTTTTCAATCAATATGGATCGGAAGTGTTAATTCGAAACGTAGGTCGAGCATATTCATTACTTGATTTACAAAACACAGTAGTTGCAAATAGGGAAGGATTACCCGTTCTTCTCTCGCAAGTTGCCGATGTTAAATATGGCGCGAAACAGAAAAGAGGTGACGCCAGCATCAATGGGAAATCGGCGGTTATTCTTACCGTAGAGAAGCAACCCGCTTATAGCACGGTTGATTTAACTGATGAAGTAGAGAAAGCGTTGGCGGAACTGGCGCCATCACTTCCTGCCGACGTGAAGATTAACCCTGGGATTTTTCAGCAAAAAAGTTTTATTGTTAGTTCATTAAAAAATGTGGAAGAGGCATTGCGCGATGGATTTATTTTAATCATTATTATCCTCTTTTTATTTTTATTGAACTTCAGAACAACAATAATTACCTTGACGGCTATTCCACTTTCCTTGGTCATTACGGCAATTGTATTTAAGTTGTTTGGAATTTCTATCAATACGTTAACGCTTGGAGGACTTGCCATCGCCATTGGCGAATTGGTGGACGACGCCATTGTTGATGTAGAAAATGTTTTTCGTAGAATCAACGAAAACAAAAAGCTTGCTTCTCCGAAACCCATTTTGCAAGTAGTTTACGCAGCTAGTAGTGAGGTACGGAATTCTATAGTCTATGCAACGATCATCGTTGTTCTTGTTTTCATTCCCTTGTTTTATATGCAAGGAATTGAAGGTAGAATTTTTGCACCATTAGGTATTGCATATATTACTTCCATTGTAGCTTCTTTGGTGGTATCATTAACAGTTACGCCTGCACTTTGTAGCTATCTGTTGAATAACAAAAAGGAAGCGAGAGAAGAAGAAAGCAAGTTAGTAAGATTCTTGAAGAGAAAAGATATGCAGCTTTTACAATGGGGATTAGAAAAACCAAAGTTGATTATTTCAGGAGCTCTTTTTTTAGTGGTGGCCGCCATGACCATCGTTCCTTTTTTTGGAACAGAATTTTTACCCCCCTTCAACGAAGGATCCTTTACCATAAATATATCTGCACCTGCTGGGACATCGCTAGAGGAAAGTAATAAAATGGGAGCGATGGCCGAAGAATTAATGTTAAAAGTTCCCGAAGTGGAGTTTGTAAGTCGAAGAACAGGAAGAGCAGAATTAGACGAACACGTAGAACCCGTTTCTAATTCGGAAATTGATGTGGCGCTAAGGGAAGATGCAAAAAGAACGAGGACAGAAATTTTAGCAGACATTCGAAAGCAGTTAGATATATTGAAAGGTGTGACCGTGAATGTTGGACAACCCATATCACATCGTCTCGACCATCTCCTCAGCGGCGTAAGAGCTCAGGTCGCGATCAAATTATATGGTCCTGATCTCACCGACTTAAGAACGAATGCGAATCAGATTTCTGAAACTATAAAAAATATTCCAGGAGTGGTGGATGTGCAAATAGAAAGGCAAGTAATGGTTCCGCAGCTTTTAATCAAAGTGAATCGAGAAGCATTACAACGTTATGGATTGCAAGCTGGAAAAGTAGCGCAGGATCTGGAAGTATTTTATAACGGAAAAGTCACTGGACAGATTATTGATGGAAACAAATCCTTCGATATTTTATTACGTACTACAGAAGAAGACCGAAGCAATATAGAGTCGATAAGAAATACATTGATTGATGCGCCCGATGGTAACTTAATTCCACTTCAACAAATTGCAAGCATCGAGAACACAACGAGCATCAACACCGTTTCACACGAAAATACACAGCGAAAAATTACCATCAGCTGCAATGTGCAAGATAAAGATTTAGGAACAACCGTTGAGCAAATACAAAAGGACATTGCATCCAAAGTAAAATTACCACAAGGATATTATGTGCAATATGGAGGTCAATTTGAAAGTCAGAAATCGGCCTCGCGATTAATTTTATTTTTAAGTATTTTTTCTTTCTTGGGAATATTCTTAGTGCTGTATTCACACTTTAAATCCGCTCCCATTGTACTTCAAATTATGTTAAACATCCCACTCGCCTTAATTGGCAGTGTGGTGGCTGTACTGCTAACAGGTGGAGTATTCTCTGTTGCTACTCTTGTTGGATTTATTACACTTACTGGAATTGCATCACGAAATGGAATTATGATGATATCACATTATATTCATTTAATAGAACACGAAGGAGAGACATTTAGTAAAAAAATGATCATACGTGGATCGTTGGAACGATTGGTTCCTGTATTAATGACAGCACTTGTGGCAGCTTTAGCACTAATTCCATTAACGATGGATGCCGAAGCTTCTGGAAAGGAAATTTTGTATCCTGTGGCCACCGTTATTTTAGGCGGACTTATTAGCAGCACACTCTTAGATATGTTAGTAACTCCTGTCGTTTTTTATAAGTTTGGAGAGAAAGCGTTGAAGCGTTATTTTGAAAGAAGGAATATAGAGGTGATGGTAGATTAGGTAATACTTTTGCTGAGAAAATAGAAGTTAATCGATTTATTTGTGTTTTGAAAAGATGTTTCTAAGCATATTCAAGCGCAGATTATGTAATTTTGTATTCCATTAATTCTTGAATAGTATTTCACAATGATCAGAACTCGTTTCGCTCCTTCTCCAACCGGACCTCTTCATATGGGAGGTGTTCGCACTGCACTTTATGCTTATTTATTTGCTAAGCAACATAACGGTCAATTTGTTTTACGTATAGAAGACACCGACCAAAATCGTTACGTACCCGGTGCTGAAGAATATATTATTGAAGCTTTGAATTGGTGTGGTATTATTCCAGACGAAGGGGTAAGTTTTGGTGGTAAACACGAACCATATCGTCAAAGCGAAAGAAAGCATAAAGGATTTTATATGGACTATGCGAAGCGTTTATTAGATAGTGGTAATGCCTATTATGCTTTTGATAGTGCAGAGGATTTAGACATTGCTCGAAAGAATGCAGAGGCAGCAGGTGAACACGGATGGCAATATGATGCATCCACTCGAATGAATTTAAGAAATTCGTTGAGCATGGCCGAGCAAGAAACAAAACATCTTTTAGATCAAGGCACATCTTATGTCATTCGACTTAAAGTGCAGCCTGGAGAAACACTAACGTTCACGGATATGGTAAGAGGCGAAGTTTCTTTTGATAGCGCATTGGTGGATGATAAAGTGTTGATAAAAGCCGATGGAATGCCAACGTATCACTTGGCACATATCGTAGATGATATCATGATGGAAATAACACATGCTATTCGTGGCGAAGAGTGGTTGCCCTCAGCACCTGCGCATATTTTGATTTATCAGTCGCTCGGAATTCCAATGCCTCAGTACGCCCATCTTCCTTTGTTATTGAAGCCGGAAGGAAACGGAAAATTAAGCAAACGCGATGGCGATCGATTGGGATTTCCAGTGTTTCCATTACAATGGAAGGATCCCATCACTGGAGAAATTTCAAGTGGATATAGAGAGAAAGGATATTATGCCGATTCGTTTATCAATATGTTAGCCTTGCTTGGATGGAATCCAGGAACAGAGCAGGAAGTTTTTTCTTTAGATGAATTAGTAAAAACATTTTCATTCGATCGCGTTCACAAAGCCGGTGCACGCTTTGATCCCGATAAAGCAAAATGGTTCAATGAGCAACGATTGCGACATACCGATGATGCCATTTTAGGAGAGCATTTCTATCATGAATTAAAAAATATTTTAGGCGTAGATCATCCATTGGTCACATTATCCTATGCAACAGGAGCAGTGAAACTTTTAAAGGAAAGAGTACAATTTGAAAATGAATTTTATGAAACGGGAAAATATCTTTTTGAAACGCCAACCTCCTATGATGATAAAATAATTACTAAAAGATGGAATGATGCTGCTAAAGTTTTCTTGCAAAATCTTCCCGATGTACTTTCTAGTGTTCCCGAATTTACTGCGGAATTAACAAAAGCAGCATTTGAAAAGTTGGCTATTGATCAAGGGATAAAACCGGGCGAAGTATTACAATTGTTTCGTGTGATCATGAGTGGACAAGGCAGCGGTGTTGATTTATTTGGGATGGTAGAGCTATTTGGAAAACATGAGGTTTTCGAACGGATGAATCGGTTTCAGAGTGCTTACTAGCTCCATTCTTGCAATAAGTAATTTTAGCAACATTCTTTAACATAACTTCTTTTTTCAGAAGATATATACTTCGTATTGTTTGTAATCTGCTTCTCTTTCATTCTTTTAATTAGATTTGAATATTCATTAATTTTCCTTTGCGCCTTCGCGTCTTGGCGAGAAAATTTAGCGAGAAGAACTTTGGGTCAACCAATATATTTGGGGATTAGTTGAAATTTTCTATTTTTCTGTTTTTGGAATTTTTATTGGTATCGTTTTTTCCTAAATTATTATTAAGTCAATTTACTTTGACAGGAATAGAGGAATTGGGTCAAGTTAAACTCAAGCGAGTGAGTTGGTATATTTATTTGGAAGAGAAGAATATACTTCCATCTGGATATTCTGCTAGCGAGTATGAATCCAAGGGATT
>JANOPQ010000100.1:0-13779 GCA_031421935.1 Bacteroidota bacterium
AACTTTCTTCGTTTAAAAATAAATGCACGAATGAATAAAGATTATTGCCACATTAAAGTTCTATCTTCTTCCCATTCCGATAGATATCGGAACCTCTCCAAGGGCGAGGGGCTTTATAAAAATTATATTTATAAGATTAAATTTGAAATTAAGTCTAGAAATCTCAGCCTTAGAGAAAATTTAGCAGAGTTAAAACTTTGAGTCACTTTAGAATGAGGAATTAGCATTCAACACTTATTTTTTCGATTTGATAATTAGTATTGCTAAATTAAAGTTCATAAGGTTGCTCGCTAAGACGCAAAGTCGCAAAGGATAAAAAATTATAAAATTGTATTTATAAGATCCAATTTGGGATTAACTATATAAATCTTAGTCAGAAAGTTTTTCGTAGTGCAGCCATTGCGATCTTAGCATAGTGTTTCCTTTGCGGCTCTGCGCCTCTGCGAGTCATTTTATCATTTCTCAGCTCGACATTTAAACACGTTCTTTATTTCAAAAACTTTGTAAAAAAGAAATAAATAATTTCTGTGTCGATTCGAATTTTGTAAGCGGCAATGTTTTTTCAATATCATAAATATCATGATATGCCGCAATACCACCTAACGTATAACAGAAAAATGAAGGAACTCCTTTTTCAGTAAACCAGTAATGATCACTGTTAGCAGCCTTTCCTCTCTTCCCAATTTTTGGTAAGTAGTGAAATTGATTATTGATGCTATCCAAAGTCTGGAATGCGTTTGGAAATTCAGTAGCATTTACAACCATCATCCCTTCGTCTCCAGTCCCCATTAAATCCATGTTGAGAAGGAATTTTATTTTAGAAAGTTCAGTCAATGGATTTTCCGTGTAATATTTTGATCCGATGAGTCCCGCTTCTTCTCCAGCAAACGCAATTAAAACCAACGAGTATTCTAATTGATTTTCTTTTTGTGCAAAATGCTTTCCTAATTGTAACAACATAGAAATTCCGGAAGCATTGTCATTCGCACCTGGGAAAATGGCGGTATTTCCCATTCTTCCTAAGTGATCGTAATGAGCAGTCAATACTAGGAAAGTGTCTTTCTTGCTTTTTCCTTCAATAAAGCCAACAACATTCGATGTGGTGTGTTTTGAAATATATTTTGCTTTGATGTTTACTTGAATGGTTTTGATTTCATCAGTGTTTACAGACTTCAGCAAAAGTAGTGTCGGAATTTTTTCTTGAGAGGTGCCAACACTCCATGTTAGTTTTTTAGGAACGACTTGTATTATTCCTTTGATGAATTGTTCTGTGTGTAGACATTCCTTAAAATCTTCTTTTGATAGGTTGTTTTCGGCTCTGGTAGTGTCCAACAAAATCCATTTGTTCTTAAGTTCTGCATCAGAAAAAAGTGATCGCTTTTTATTAATATATACGACTTCAAATTTTCCTTTACAGGATGGTGTTTCTGGTTGTACAATAAAATCGGCACCCGGTAAAAGGGAGTTCCCGTTTATTTCCACTTTCATATTTGACGGAAAAGTATTTACTGGAAAGTCGAATTTCTGAAAATATCCAGCGGACGATATTTCGCTAATACCGTTTTTAATGAATTCCTCTTTTATAAATTGCGCTGCAATATAATCTCCCTTTTTTACATAGCCTCTTCCATGAAAATTTTCACTGGTCAGCGTTTTAATAAGATGCCTAGTGTATAAACTATCTTGCGATTGAACTCCATCTGTAAAAAGAAATGCAAGACAAAGTAAGAGAATCGACTTTTTCAATGTTCTACGAATTAAATCGTCTTTTAACGAGTTTGTTAAATTCTTGCAATCTGGAATTATTCTCGTTCCAATTTAATTTTTGCATTAGTTCATGATGAATCAAATGTTGGGCATCTTCATAAACCTGCATCGAATTTAATTTGTCAATACTCTGGTGATAGAGTTGTTGATCACCTTGAAATAATTCATTGATGAATGCAAATCGTTCGTTTATACCAATGCTTAATTTTAAATCAACAAGGGGCTGTGTGTTGATTTTTTCACTGATACTATTATCAGTTTGTGATTTGTTGATTTTATCACCAATCGATTCTCCTGGAGCGTAAGTACTTCCAATGGTTCGAATTACCTCGTATCGTGTAGCAGCTTTTACTTCTTGAATACGCGCTTCAATGGTTTTTTCTTCTATGGCATGATGAATACTTGGGGTTGATACTGCTTTTTCTTCTGCACTTTCTCTAGGTTCATTGTTTTTCACAGTTGTGTCAACTGAATTTATAACCGTAGCATTTTCTATCATCTCTTTTATAGAAGAGGAGTAGAGCGAGGAACTTGTTACCGTTGGAACTTCATTGATGGGAATAGAAGTGTTTTCTATCCTTACCTCTGTTTTACGAATTATATTTGAAACCTCTTCTGAAATTTTAATAGTAGGTGGTTGGCTCAAATCAACAGTTGCTTCCAATTTTTGAGATTGAATTTCTGAGTATATACTATCGAATTTCTTATCAGTAGGTAACTCATCTATTAATTGATAAATTGATCGCAAATTTTCTTTGATGAGATCTTTTTCTAATAAGGATATGGGTTGCTGAGAATTCATCCAATTCTCTAATTGTAAATTTAAAGAATGAAGCGTTTTTCTAATATCTTCTGTGAATGGGCGAGTCGTATTTTCCATATTTAATCTAAGCGAATTTGTTTAGCGAATATTGTACTGAAATCACATAAACTACAAAATTGAGTTATTTTTAAATGGGACATCAAGGGTTCTGAAAACTTAATTAACAATGGAGTATGAATTAGTTTTGTTATAATCCGCTTTTTCGGGTTGAATGGTTCAATTGATCCATTTCAGCCTTTTAAAGCTCCCTTTCAAAGGAATTGCATGGTTTTTCTATTCCATAATAATTGTATTTTTCTAATGACGCACTTTGTCATTGCATTGTCAGATTGCATCTTTTATGACATGCATCAATTTATTTTCACATGTTGTAAGACCTCTCTCATCTAATTTTGCAAACGCATGATAAGTTATTCATTTAACCTCTTCCAAAAAGTAGTCGCAATAGCACTCCTCTTCAGCACCATAAACTTGGATTATTCTAATGCCCAAAGTGTTCGGGTACGAAATAGTGATTTCCAAATTTTGAATGGTGCTTTGGTGATATTCTCTTCTATTCCAAATGATGCGCAAGCGGCTGTTGTTCACACGAATCAAAAAGGAGAGGCGTGGGTGCTGGGTTTTGATTTGCCTTTAGTAAGAAGCATTAATTATCCAGGCTTTTCCACTCGAATTGATACCATTTATGAAATGGTTGGTTTGCAAGAAATTGTGCTCACTAAAATTCCAGTTAATCTTGGAGAAGTAGTAATAACAGGTAATCATGCCGCAGTCTATCAAAGAGATGCGGTAGTTGCAGTGCAAGTACTTGGCACTTCCGATTTTGAAAAGAGAGGCGCGGTAACGGTTAAGGATTTATTATCGCAAGAGTTAAATATGCGAGTGGCCTATGACCCTGCTGTGGGTGGAAGTAGCTTAAGTATTCAGGGAACCGGAGGCGAACATATTAAAATATTAATGGATGGTGTTCCCATGATTGGTCGCCAAAATGGAAACATAGATCTAGGTCAAATCAATTTAAATAATCTCGAGAAAGTAGAAATCGTAAAAGGTCCCATGTCGGTTCTCTATGGTACGGATGCCTTGGGTGGTGTCATCAATTTGATTTCTAAGAAAAATCAAAGCGATAAATGGATGGGTTCCGCAGCTGGATATTATGAAAGTACGGGTCAGTATAATTCAGATATCAGTCTAGGTGCGAATTTTAAAAACACATCAATTTCTTTAAGCGGAGCTCGTAATTATTTTGATGGATTTGATCCCGACAATGCGAATTCTCGTTCACAATTATGGAATCCGCGCGAACAATATTTAGGTGATGTTAAGATCACGCACACAATTAAATCAGCTAAACTTTCTTTGCATTCCTCTTTTTTTAAAGAAGAAATGATTGACAAAGCTGATGTGCTCATTACTCCTTATTTCGCGTATGCAAATGATCAGTATTTTTATACAACTCGCATTAATAATTCTTTGTCATTCGAAAAGAAATTTAAAAATGAATCAGCTTTAAATATTTCTGCTGCCTATTCCATGTATAAGTATGAAAAGAATACTTTTAGAAAGAACATGGTAAGTTTGACCGAATCACTTACGCCTGATTTGTTAGATGATGATACCACTCAGTTTAATGCATTGTTTTTTAGAGCTACTCATTCTTATGCGCGACCTAATTCAAAATGGAGTTTGTTGAGTGGCGTAGATATGAATGATGAAGTTGGAGAAGGAAAAAGAATTGATGGTGCTAAACACAGAATGACTGATGTAGCAGGATATGTGAGTATCGATTTTAAACCCATTGAATATTTAGTTATCCGTCCTGCTGTAAGAGCCATTTATAATTCTCAATTTGATAATGCTCCACTAGTGCCTTCCATTAGTGTTTTGTATCGTTCTGGAAATACTTGGGCCGTGAGAAGTTCATTGAGTAAAGGATATCGAGCCCCATCTTTAAAGGAGCAGTATTTATATTTTGTTGATAATGGAATTCATAACGTTCAAGGCAATCCGAACTTAGAAGCGGAAACTTCAACGCAGGTAATGGCAAGTGTAGAGTATAAAAAATTATGGAGTGATTTTGTGTTGTCAGTGGAGCCTGGATTATTTTATAATAATATTCATAATAAAATCTCCTTGGTACAGTATGATATAAACAGTTTGTTGTACACGTATGTGAACCTTGATAAATTTATTGCTAAAGGTGTTGACTTTAAATCGAAGCTTTCTCATCATCAGTTTACTTTCCAAGCAGGAGTTTCTTATACCGGAACATGGGGAACTTTTGAAGGGGATGTTGAACAGCCGAATGTCGCTTGGTATCCTGAATTTACAACGTCTGCCGATTATACCATCAAGAAAACGAAAACTACAATTTCTGTATTTTGGAAGATGTATGGTGAGCGACCGATATTCATTGCAAATGCCGATGGTTCTGTCGATCGTTTGAATAACGATGCCTATAAAATGATGGACTTGAGTGTCCGTCAAGAATTGATTAAAAATCGACTCACTATTACAGGTGGGTTGAAGAATATATATAATGTAACCAACCTAAGTTCGCTTTCAGGTGGAGGAGCACATAATGGTGGATCTTCCACAGGTACACCGGTAGGAATGGGAACATCAGTGTTTACTAAACTAACATTTAATTTTAGAGGATGAGAAATTATTTGATCTTATTCGCACTGCTTGTATTGGCTACTTCTTGTCAAAAGGATGATGAGGCAGTAATACTTCCATCTCCAGGACCTGTGAAGCAGTTGATTGCGCCCATGGGGATCAATTACGACGATCAAGTGTATGTGAGTTTGAGTCAAGGAAAAATTACGGTAGCACCCTATCGTAACTATGACCTGATGTTTGAATCGTCCGTGCAAGGAATGCATGTGTATTTGAATTCAGGAAAATTAATGTTTGCATCTCGAACGAATAATGGCGATTTTTTTCTTGCGGATTCAACGAATTCTAATTGGAGAGTAGATGCATCAAATTATATGGATGACAGTACTGCAATTGGTGAATGGTGGGTGAACGCCGTAACCAATACGAATGGATATAGCCATGTGTTTATTATTGATAGAGGAAGAATTGATCATACAGGGGTAAATCGTTTCCGTAAATTGCAAATTCTATCAGCAGATGATACGCACTATGAAATTCGCTACTCTAATCTTGATAATAGTGGAGTAACGGTGATGAATATACCAAAAAATCCGAATTACGGGTTGATATATTTTTCTTTCAATAATAATGGAACATTAGTAAATCAAGCTCCTCCTTCTTCCGAATGGGATTTTGTTTTCACCAAGTATACACAAGTTTATTACGATGAACCACTTTCTAGTCCTTTTCGATATTATCCTGTCGCTGGTGCCTTGTTAAATCGATGGAAAGAGATGAGCGGGTCTGTAATAAAAAAGGACTCAATACCTGCATATCTTCCTTTTGGAGATTGTGCTTATTCCAATGTGGATTCATTTCCTTTTTCAAATAGGGCCGACATCATTGGCTTCGATTGGAAGTATTATGATTTTGGAAATAATCAATATTATATCCGTCCTGATCTTTTCTTCTTGTTAAAGGATGAAAATGGGTTTTACTATAAATTACGTATGCTGGATTTTTATAGCCAACAAGGAGTGAAGGGGACAGTAACATTAGAATATCAACGAATATAAATATATATAAATCATGAATAAAATTCAAACGCTAATTATTGCCATCGGATGTAGCTGCATAAGCTTGTCTGCAAATGCGCAAGTTGTTTCCGAAGTAGTAAGTATCCAGCCAGGATATACCAATCAAGTATTTTACAATATGAATACCGGAGCGCTGAGTAACATCACGCATACCGATTGGGATATTGCATTTCAATTGCGTGGATTTGCAGCATCCATCCTCATCAACTCAAAGAATAATGTAAAGCTTTGGAAAGCAAATAAGGATATTTCGCAATGGTCAACGATGATGACTTCTGACACCACTGGTATTGTGAATAATCCTGCCTATGAATTAGTGAATTCTGATACCAGCTGGGATTTTGGTGCATTTAGCAGTACGAATGATGCCACCAATCCGTTTGATTTAGGTTGGGGAACGTATGATTTTGCAACCCATATTATTTCTGGTGACTCTGTTTATTTTATTAAAATTGGTGCAACCGATATCCGAAAAATTAAAATTGAATCATTAGCAAGTGGTACTTATAATTTCCGCTTTGCAAATCTTGATGGCAGTAATGAGATTGTTGCTGCATTATCAAAAAGTGCATTCGTTGGAAAGTTCTTTGCTTATTATTCTTTAGTGAACAATGTCTCAATTGATCGTGAACCCATCTACAATGCATGGGACCTTACTTTTTGTCAGTACTTAGCCATTAGTCCTGTCATGTATAAAGTAACAGGAGTATTAAGCAATGATTCTGTATTTGTTGAAAAAGCATATCCTGTAGATGTTAATACGGCAACTTCAGGTTCTGGAACACCTTCAAGTAAAATCAATACAATTGGTTATGATTGGAAAACATACGATTTCAATTCGAACGCATGGCTCATTTCTGATTCACTTGTTTATTTTGTTACTGATCGCCAAAATGCAGTTTGGAAAATGGTGTTTACTGGATTTGATGGCGCCTCTACAGGAAACTTTTATTTTGATAAAAGTCCTGCAGTTGCTTCCGGGCTGATAGAAAATAGCTCGATTAAAACTTTTGGTCTATATCCAAACCCTGCTCATGACAATGTTCGTCTGATGTTGCAAATGGAACAAACCGGAAATACAGTAATTTCAATTATTGATGTAAAAGGATCGGTGGCGCAATCAATTTCAACCACTCTACGTACGGGATTACAATCTGTTGATTTGGATATTTCCGATTTAGTGAGCGGTTTGTACCAAATAGTAGTCCGTCAAGGCAACGAAATTCAAACAAGCCGTCTTTTAGTTGATTAATATTTTGCATTCGTAGAAAAACGTAAGTCGCAGTAAAAAAGCAATTTAGAGGCTGTCCAACTTTCGGGCAGCCTTTCTTTTTTCAATGAAATTAAAGGTTATTAACATTTAGATGGTTTCGAGGTTAGAATATTCTAAATTTAACCCTGCAAATCAGATTATGTTTATTGAACAAACCAAAAGAGTACAGCCACGAAAAGGTTGGATTGAAGTTGTTGCAGGATGTATGTTCTCAGGCAAGACGGAGGAATTAATTCGTCGACTTAAGCGTGCAAAAATCGCAAGACAACAAGTGGAAATATTTAAACCGTCTATTGAATCAAGATATAATGAAGTAAATATTGTTTCTCATGATGCAAACGCAATTCAAAGTACTCCAGTTCCTGCTTCTTCAAATATTTTATTGTTGGGACATGATGTAGATGTGATCGGTATTGATGAAGCACAATTTTTTGATGATCAGTTGCCTTATGTTTGTGAAACATTGGCGAATTCAGGTACACGTGTCATTGTTGCGGGTCTTGATATGGACTATTTAGGAAAACCATTTGGTCCCATGCCTCACCTTTTAGCCATCGCAGATTATATCTCTAAAGTACATGCAATCTGTATGAATTGTGGCGACCTTGCAACTCATTCACATCGTATCGTGAATGAATCCTCATTGATTTTATTGGGGGAGAAGGAAAGTTATATTCCGCTTTGTCGCACTTGTTTTGTGAAGGAGCAAAAGTTAATGCAACTAGAATTTAATACAGGATAATTTTAGAAGATGGCGCACGCGCTTCATAAGTTATCAGATCTTGCTTCAGTAGTTGACGCTGAATTGTTTTTAGGGATCGACGATCATCCCGGAATTGTTCTGCTCGAAACAGACAGTCGTAAAGTTAGTAATCCTAATTTGTCTTTGTTTTTTGCGATTGCTGGCGAACGTCGGGATGGACATGATTTTATTCCGGAATTATTCGCACTAGGAGTAGTGAATTTCGTAATCACAAAAAAGGAATTAATCCCAAAAGGAATTGCTGCTAATTTTTTAATTGTAAAGGATAGCCTAAAAGCATTGCAGTTATTGGCTGCGTGGCACCGTGATCAGTTTTCTTTTCCTGTGATTGGTGTTACTGGAAGTAATGGCAAAACAATTGTGAAGGAATGGCTCTATCAATTGCTGCGCGAAAATTTTCATATTGTTCGCAGCCCTAAAAGTTATAATTCCCAAATTGGTGTACCGCTAAGTGTATGGTTGATGGCAACCGAGAATAATCTGGGAATATTTGAAGCCGGTATTTCTATGCCCGATGAGATGAAGGAATTGGAAAAAATAATTCGTCCAACTATAGGCATACTAACCAACATTGGATCTGCTCACGATGAAAACTTTTTGAATCACGAGGAGAAAATTAAGGAGAAGATGCAGCTTTTTTCTAATGCAGATGTGTTGATTTATTGTCGTGATTATCCAGCTATTCATGAAACCGTATTAAATAGTGGAATTCTGAATTCTTCTGTATCAGCTTTTACTTGGTCAAAAAAAACCAGAGCCGATTTACAAGTAGGTAGAATTGCAAGGAGTGAGCACGAAACCGAAGTTCAAGCTATTTATAAAAATTCTTTTATTAGTATTCGGATTCCATTTACCGATGATGCTTCTATTGAAAATGCAATTCATTGCTGGGCATTGATGTTGTTTCTTGGATTAAGTAATGATGTCATCGAACAACGCATGGAACTGTTGAGTCCTGTAGCCATGCGATTGGAATTAAAGGAGGGAATTAATAACTGTTCAGTAATTAATGATTCTTATAATTCTGATTTAGGTTCACTAACCATCGCTCTTGATTTTATGAATCAACAAAAGCAACATCGTCGACGTACTTTAATATTAAGTGATATTTTGCAAAGCGGAAAGGATGAAGTCCAGTTGTATCAACAAGTCGCCGCGTTGTTGCAACAAAAAGCAGTACATCGATTGATTGGAATCGGCCCTGCAATTAGTAGACAAAAAGAATTGTTTGCATTAGAGAAAAGTTTTTATCACGATACCGAAGAATTTTTGCGTGAACTAAATTATAATTTGTTTAGCAATGAAACGATTTTAATTAAAGGCGCTCGCTCTTTTGGTTTTGAAAGTATCTCAAGAGCGCTACAACAAAAAGCACATGAAACGGTATTGGAAATAAATCTGAATGCCGTTGTACATAATTTGAATTTATTTAAATCGCGATTGAAACCGGAAACTAAATTAATGGTGATGGTGAAAGCTTTTTCTTATGGAAGTGGGAGTTTTGAAATTGCCAATGTCCTGCAGTTTCATCGTGTCGATTATTTAGCCGTAGCTTATGCAGATGAAGGCGTAGAACTTCGCAAAACCGGTATTTCATTGCCCATTATGGTGATGAATCCAGAAGAACAAAGCTTCGATGCCATGATTAATTATTCGCTCGAACCCGAAATTTATAGTTTTAGAATTTTGCATCAGTTCACCGAAGCTTTGCGTCGACGTGGTGCAAATACAGAGAATAATCGATTTCCAGTGCACATTGAATTGGATACCGGAATGAAACGGTTGGGATTTGAAGCAGAAGATGTAAGCGAACTTATTGTTCGATTAAAAAATAATAAGTTCATTAAAGTAGCTTCCGTTTTTTCACATTTGGTAGCGAGTGAGGATCAAGAGCACGATGCATTTACGCGGGAACAAATAAGTTTGTTTAAGGAGTTGAGTGCATCTATCGTTTCGCATTTTCCGTATCCGATCTTATCCCATATTTTAAATTCGTCTGGAATTTTGCGTTTCCCAGAAGCGCAAATGGATATGGTACGTTTGGGTATTGGATTGCATGGCGTCGCATCTACGGTGCATGAGCAACGTCAATTGCAAATGGTAGCTACGTTGAAAACTACGATCTCTCAAATAAGACAAGTAAAAGCAGGTGAAACCATTGGATACAGTCGGCGTGGTGTGGCTACTAAAAATATGTCGGTTGCAACTGTTGGAATTGGTTATGCAGACGGATTGAGTCGACGCTTAGGCAATGGTATTGGTAAGATGATGGTATTAGGTCAAAAAGCCCCAGTACTTGGAAGTATTTGTATGGATATGACGATGATTGATGTAAGCGAAATTCCCAATGCCAAGGAAGGAACCGAAGTGATCGTGTTTGGTGCCGACCCTTCCATCCTTGATATTTCTTCAGAAATTGAGACCATCCCCTATGAAGTCCTCACCGGAATTTCTGAACGCGTGAAACGTGTTTATTTCCACGAGTAGATTTTATACTTTTGAATATGGACACATTGTAATGAAAGGCTTCAAAATTCACATCATTATTATTTGTTCTTCAAACAAACTGAATTTTTAATTAGGACGCATATTAATGCATGGCATCAAAATTCACATCATTATTATTTGCTCATCAAAAAAACTAAATTTTAAATAAGGACGCATTTTAATGCATGGCATCAAAGTTCACATCATTATTATTTGCTCATCAAACAAACTAAATTTTAAATAAGAGCGCATTTTAGTTCGTCCTTAAAAGCAATCCCCATCTCTATCTCTAGCCCTCTCACTAATTAAATTTAAATAAGGACGCATTTTAATGCGTCCTTAAAAGCAATCCCCATCTTTAACCCCAGCCCTCTCCGAAACTGAATTTATTCAGTTTCGGAGAGGGCTGGCTAGAATTATCATTCATGGATTAATAACCATCAAATCAAATTTATTAGCCATAAATCTGAGCCCCAACCAATTTCTTAAGTAAATTTGTAAACACAGACTATTCTCTTCGTGGCAAAAAAAGATTTTATTGCAGGGCATTCAATTCGTTTAATTCACGGAGGGGAATCGTATTTTAACACTTTAATAGAGTTGATAAACGAATGTGAACATACTTTGCATCTTCAAGTTTATATTTTTGATTTAGATGCTACTGGAAAGATAATTTTGAAAGCGCTTGAAGATGCCGCAGCCCGCGGTGTTAGCGTGTATTTAGTTGTGGATGGATTTGGTTCGATGAGTTTAGGAAATGAATTTGCTGAGCGAATGAAAATCCAAAATATTTCTTTTCGCTTTTTTTCTCCTTTGCCTTTTCCAGGCATATTACAAGCTGGTCGTCGTTTGCATCATAAAGTTTGTGTTGCCGATAAAAAGAAATCACTAGTTGGCGGAATTAATATTGCCGATAAATATAGAGGAAATAGTAGTGAATTGCCTTGGCTTGATTATGCACTATTAGTAGAGGGAAAAGTGTCCGAAGAAATAAATGATGTTTGCGAACGCATTTTTAATAAGAAGTTTACATTAAAACCTGTTATACGCAAACCAAAATCGATCGCTCATGAAAAGGATGGAGTAAAAGTGAGAATGACTCGCAACGATTGGATTCGGGGAAAAAATGAAATTTCATCTGCATATAAAACCATGCTTGGAAATGCACATCATGAAATACTGATTGTCGCAAGTTATTTTATTCCTTCACGTCGCTTACTTAAGATTCTTGTGCGAGCCGCAATTCGTCGTCGTAAGGTTACTATAGTTTTAGGAAAAATTAGTGATGTCCCATTTATTAAACCCGCCACTCAGTACTTGTATGGAAAATTGCTGAGAAATGGAGTTCGAATTTTTGAATATCGGGATACCGTTTTGCATGCTAAAGTTTGTGTAGTCGATCAGCAGTGGGTAAGTATTGGTTCACTCAATTTAAATCATCTAAGTGAATTATTAAGTTTAGAAATGAATCTGGAGGTATTGGATAAAACCTTCGGCGAATCACTTAATATCGAATTTCACGAGTTGATTCAAAATCATTGTGTGGAAGTTAATGTTCTCGATTTCGAAAAGGAAAGAACGGTATTCCTAAAATTTAAAAGTTGGTTCTCCTATAAGCTTTTTTCAGGGTTTATGCGAATACTCTCCTTTTTAAGCAGGAAAAATCCGATTGATTAATATTTAACTTTCAATAATCATTAAATTTGTTCCGTGTTAAAATACAATGTCCCTTTACTAATTACAAATGATGGTCCTGCACTTACCAATGTGTGCGTATCTGTTTTGCCAGATGGCACGATTGCGGAAATAGCAAGTGAATTTGTAGAGGATGCAGTTTTTTTGGATGGTGTATTGATTCCCGGATTTGTAAATACACATTGTCATCTGGAATTGTCTCATTTGAAGAATGAAATAACGCCCAACAAGGAGGGAATGAAGGGATTCATTCAACAACTGTTTTCAACCCGATTTCAATCGGAAGAAGCAGAGCAAATAAATTCAATGTATACTGCCGACACCGAAATGTGGAATAAGGGTATAGTTGCAGTAGGTGATATTTCAAATTTTAATAAATCAAATATTGTAAAAAAAGAGAGTAAAATTTATTATCATACGTTTATTGAATTGCTGGGATTAAATCCCGCTTTTGCAAATGCAATTGTGGAGAAAGGATTGGCTCTTCAGCATGAGTTTTTAAGCGGTAAAAGTTGTAAAGCTTCATTAACTCCGCATGCGCCGTATTCTTGTCCAACCGAATTATTGAATTTGCTTTTTAGCCTTGTAAATCCCAATGATCCTCTTACTATTCATATGCAAGAGTCGCTGGATGAATTGCAATTTTGTAAAGATAAATCAGGACCACTTTCTGATTTTTTTAAAGACAATGGAATCTCTTTCGCAGACTTTATTCCTTTTGGTGAAGTATCTCCACTGCAAAAATTAGTACCACTCTTCCCTCAAAATAAATTGCAACTAGTCCATAATACGTATACCACCGAAGAGGAAATTCAACTGGCAAATAGTATTCACCCGAATTTGTTTTGGTGCGTTTGTATTGGAGCGAATCTTTTCATCAATAATAAAATTCCTCCCGTCGATTTGATGTATAAAAATAATTGTACCATCACCATGGGTACAGATAGTCTAGCATCCAATACGCAATTGTCGATTCTAGAGGAAGTAAAGTGTATTCACAAACATTTCCCATCAATCCCCTTTGAAGTCCTCGTTAAAGCTGCTACATTCAATGGTGCAGCATTTCTTGGGATCGATAATTTAGTTGGAAAAATTAATGTAGGGTGTAATCCTGGATTGGTGCTATTGGAAAATATAAATGTCCATCAACCCCAATTTCAAATTGAGGTGAAGTGTAAACGAATACTATAATTACCAATCTTTCATTTGTCGAAGCGCAGCCTTTGCGCCCTTTGTCGTCATTGCTAGAAACTTACGCGAAGAGGAACTTTGC
>JANOPQ010000101.1:0-46139 GCA_031421935.1 Bacteroidota bacterium
GTGAATTGTAGTCTTTGATTTTTCTTTGCGGCCCGATAGCTATCGGGACTGCGCCTTTGCGAGCCATTTTTTCGAACTTTTATGCTCTGAATCTTAAGTTTCGACGATTATCTTGGAAGCGGATACTAGAGATTTTATTTAGTCAATACATTTTCTTGATTAGAGCAACTATTAGCGAATGATATTTCATTATTTAAATGCAAACAATTGACGCGAAAGAGCTGAGGAATGCTTAGCAGGAAATTGGCTCGCAAAGGCGCAAAGCCGCAAAGTTTTTTTCGCAAAAAATGTGTCGTTATAAAAAGAGACAGCAGAAATTTAAATATCTAAAGTTCTCGATTCAACAAAGGCATATCCAGAATTTTCTGGAGGTATTTTTCTTTGACTACTTGATGCATTGCAGTCGCATGTTTCAAGTGATGCATGTCGGTACCCAATGCACTAATAATACCCATGTCAATCAGCTTCTCGCCAATCTTTTTAGCATCAGGACCATAATACCCTGCCAGCGAATTCATGTTCAGTTGCAAAGTAACTCCCATCTCATAAAACCTAGAGTATTGCTCTAAATTGCGGTACCAAAAAGGATATCGTTCGGGGTGAGCTAAAATAGGTTTGTAGCCTAATACCATCGCTCTGAAAAAAACCTGCTCTACATTATCGGGTGGATTGATATAAGAAACTTCAGTGAGTAAATAATTGTCGCCTATGGTTAATAATTTCTCTTCTTCCAATTTGCGAATAAATCCATCATCGATATAATATTCAGCAGCGGCGCTAATTTCTACCGGGATATTTTCTGCTATTAAAGCAGCACGAACCACTGCTAATCCTTCGTTTATATTTTCAGGAGTGTTTCTAAAATAATCACTCATGATATGCGGTGTAGTGATTAATTTAGAATAACCCAATCCATGTAAAATGCGAATGAGCTCTATACTTTCTTCAACGGTTTTTGCACCGTCATCAATCCCTGGAATTAAATGTGAATGCATATCTGCATTTAAACCAGAAAGATTAATGGGTTCAACTTCCTTCGATTTTGAAAATTTATTTAGGAGTGATTTAAACATGTGCGAATGCTTTTCGGAACCACGCTACCGTTATATCTAATCCTTCGCGACAGAGGTAGTTGGGCTCGTAGCCCAGCAAATTCTTTGCCATAGATATGTCGGCCAAAGAATTTTTAATATCTCCTTTTCGCTCGGGGGCATAGGATGGATTTTTATCGTTTCCAGATAAATCACCAATGATTTTATAAAGTTTGTTGACCGAAACACTCTCGCCTACAGCCACATTGTATACCTTATTGAAAGCTTCTGAGTTGGTGGTGAATAAAGCCCGGATGTTTGCTTGTACTGCATTTTCCACAAAGGTAAAATCGCGGGTTTGCTCCCCATCTCCATAAATCACAGCATCCTTTCCAAAGAGTAGCGAATTCATGAATAATGGAATCGCAGCAGCATAAGGTCCATTCGGATCTTGATTAGGACCAAAAACATTGAAATAACGCAGTCCCACAATCTCCATCCCATAGTGCATTGCAAAAACAGAAGCATATAATTCATTAGTCAATTTAGATACGGCATACGGAGAAAGAGGTCTTCCTAAATTGTCTTCTTTTTTTGGGGAGATGGTTGAATCACCATATACTGAACTCGAACTGGCATAGACTACTCTATTTACTCCTGCATTCCGCGCAGCAATGAGCATATTAATAAATCCTGTTGTATTGGCATCACTTGTGGCAATTGGATTTTTAATGGATCTTGGTACCGAACCTAAAGCCGCTTGATGTGTCAATAAATTCATTCCCTTGCAAGCTCTTTCGCAATCAACTGGATTGGTGATATCGCCGTCTATGAATTCGAAGTTGGGAAGGCTTAAAAAGGGCTCTAAATTGCGTTGAAATCCATTGCTGAGATTATCCAATACTCTTACTTTGGCAGCACCATGATGAATTAAATATTCCACAATATTTGATCCGATAAATCCCGCCCCGCCGCTCACTAAAACATGCGCGTTCTTAATGGCATCAGAGTGATAAACACGTGTGTATAAACTGGTCGCTGTCATAGAGTGAGGAGCAAAAGTAATATAAAAAACTTTTAGTTAGTGAGGAGAAGATGAAACGTCGATTTTCTCGACTGAAGGAACCATTTCTGGAACCTGCTTTTTTAGTTCGTTGTGTTATCTCAAATCGTATTGATTCTGATAATAATTTTGATATTCACCAGAGGTAACTTCATCCATCCATTTTTTATTCGCAAGATACCAATCCACTGTTTTTTCTAATCCTTCTTCAAACTGCAGTGATGGTTTCCATCCTAACTCTCTTTGTAACTTAGAAGAATCAATGGCATATCGTAAGTCGTGACCGGCACGATCTTTTACATAGTTAATTAATTGCGCCGATGTGCCTTCCGATCTTCCTAATTTGCTATCGAGAATTTTACATAATAATTGAATGAGATCAATGTTCTTCCATTCGTTATGTCCGCCGATGTTATAGGTCTCGCCATTTTTACCGTAGTGGTAAATAACATCAATGGCCACTGCATGATCTTCAACAAATAACCAATCACGAATATTTTCCCCCTTACCATAAACAGGTACGGGTTTGTTATTGCAAATATTATTGATGGCTAGTGGAATTAATTTTTCAGGAAAATGAAACGATCCATAATTGTTGGAACAATTCGAAATCACTGCGGGTAATCCGTAAGTGTCATGGTAAGCACGAACCATATGATCTGAACTTGCTTTGGAAGCAGAGTAGGGGGAATGTGGATCATATTTAGTTTCTTCAGTGAAGAATCCAGTTTCCCCTAAGGAACCATATACTTCGTCGGTACTGATGTGATAGAATCGTTTGTTTTCAAAATCGCCTTTCCAACTTTCACGAGCAGCATTTAACAAGTTTACAGTACCCACCACATTGGTCATGATAAACTCCATCGGATTGCTAATGCTTCTGTCAACATGTGACTCTGCCGCTAAATGGATAACACCGTCGAATTGATAAGTTGAAAATATTTCTTGTAGAAACATAGCATCACAAATATCTCCTTTAACGAAGCGATAGTTAGTTGCATTTTCAATATCACGTAAGTTCGCCAAGTTGCCTGCATAGGTAAGCTTGTCGAGATTGATGATCATATACTCCGGATAATTTTTAACAAATCGACGTACTACATGAGAGCCAATAAAGCCTGCCCCACCTGTGATGAGAATATGTTTTTTATTCATGTCTGTTTTCATTGAGATGAATTTCTATTGGTAACTATTTGCTAGTGGCCATCGATTTTTTCTGGAGAACTTGTTCCCATGCCCAAGCAGAGGTAATCATGTTTTCCAAACTATGTGTTGTTTTCCAGCCTAATTCAGTGTTGGCAAACTTAGTGTCTGCGTATACTTTTTCTACATCACCACTGCGTCTAGGAACACATTCGTAATTCACTTTTACTCCTGTAACCGCTTCAAATGTTTTGATGATTTCCATAACGGATAATCCATTTCCGGTTCCTAAGTTAAAGAGTTCGTATTTGTTTTTTGTTTTTGCACTCAACATTCTATCGATAGCTACCACATGCGCGCGTGCAACATCTACCACATGGATGTAATCACGAATGCAACTTCCATCTGGCGTATTGTAATCGGTTCCGAAAACTTTCATTTGCGAACGTTTTCCAATGGCAGTTTGCGTTACGATTGGGAAAAGGTTCAATGGAGGTCCCACTGGATATTCTCCAATTTTTGCAGAAGGGTGTGCTCCCACCGGATTGAAATAACGTAATGAAATAACTTGTAAATCGTTTACCGACGAGGTGTCTCTTAAGATATCTTCTCCAATCTTTTTCGTGTTTGCATACGGACTTTGCGCAGGTTTTACAGCCGCAAATTCATCAATCGGCAAATAGTCGGGCTCGCCATACACAGAACAAGAAGAAGAGAAAACGAAGTTCTTGATTTTATTTTCTTTGCAGATTTCAATCAAGTTTAAAAGCGAAACTAAATTGTTTCTGTAATATTCGATGGGCTTCTCTACACTTTCACCAACAGCTTTAAATGCGGCAAAGTGGATGATGGCTTCTACTTTATGAATCCGTAAAAATTCCTGAACTGCACTTTTGTTATTCAAATCGATATTGCCAAATCCAGGACGTGTTCCAGTAATGGCTTCGATTGAATCGATCACTTCCGCATGTGAATTGCTGAGATTGTCGATGATGAATACGTCGTATCCTTTTTCAATTAATTCAACTACGGTATGTGATCCGATGTATCCGGTTCCACCGGTAACGAGAATGCCTGGTTTTTTTGTCATGCCTGCTTTTTCGTAATTATACGCAGAAAAACAGATTTAGGTTCATTATAAACTCCAATACTTTAGTTCTTTTATCTTTCCGTTAAGAATACCTTTCAAATCTACAATTAAGGCTTCAGGCTTAGCCATTTTTTTGAAATCAGCCTCAACAAGTGTTTTATACTCTTTGTGATTAACCGCAACTACAATGGCGTCGTAATCGTTAGCAGGTTGCTTTGTTAATTCAAAACCGTATTCTTCTTTCAACTCATCACTGTTCGCACGCGGATCAATCACATCCACATTTACACCATAGGATTTAAATTCGTTAATGACATCTGAAACTTTTGAATTGCGAATATCTTCAACGTCTTCTTTAAAAGTAGCTCCCATCACTAATACTTTGCATTTGTTAAGATCCTTGCCCATCGCAATTAACTTTTTTACAGTTTGCTTTGCTACATAAAATCCCATGCTGTCGTTCACGTAACGACCAGAGTTAATCACTTGACTATGGTATCCTAATTCTTGTGCTTTATAGGTGAGGTAATACGGATCAACACCAATACAATGTCCACCTACTAATCCCGGCATGAACGGAAGGAAATTCCATTTTGTTCTAGATGCTTCGAGTACTTCGTATGTATTTATACCCATCTTATTAAAAATGATACTGAGCTCATTCATCAAAGCGATGTTTACATCACGTTGTGTGTTCTCAATGATCTTTGCTGCTTCTGCTACTTTAATAGTGCTCGCTTTAAAAACGCCAGCCGTTACAACAATCTTGTAAATATTTGCGATTTCTTCCAGTGACTCAGCATCACATCCTGAAACTACTTTTGTAATTTTTGAAATCGTATGTTCCTTGTCACCTGGATTAATCCGTTCAGGAGAATATCCAACTTTGAAATCTTCTTTGAATTTCAATCCTGAAATTTCTTCTAAAACTGGGATACAATCTTCTTCCGTGCAACCTGGATAAACCGTCGATTCATACACTACATAATCTCCTTTTTTCAACGCTTTGCCAATGGAATTAGTGGCACCTAATAAAGGTTTTAAATCAGGAAGTTTATGTTCATCGATAGGAGTAGGCACAGCTACAATAAAGAAATTAGCTTCTCTTAATTCATCTATCGAATCCGTAAAGTGAATATCACATCCTTCAAAGCAACTGGGATCTAGTTCACCACTTGGATCAATATTTTTGCGCATCATTTCAACGCGCTCCTTATTGATATCAAAACCAATGACAGATACTTTTTTTGCAAATTCAAGTGCAATCGGTAGGCCTACGTAGCCCAATCCAATGACTGCTAATTTTTTCTTCTTAGTTATTATATCGTTATACATTACTGAAGCGAATTTCCGGTTTATTTAATTTTCTTAATGAATATATTCTTTCTATAATGTCTACCACTTTAAGTCCTTCCAAAGCATTTGTGGTCATGATGGTTCGGCCTTTTAAAGTATCAATAACATTCTCAATGATGTAATGATGGTTGGCAGCAGAACCTTTGTAAGTTCCGTAGTCGTTAGCAGGATTTACAGGAGGTAAATTCGGCATGGTATAACCTTCAATATGACAATACTCAACTTCATTCATGTATTGGCCACCAATCTTTAAACTTCCTTTGCTTCCAATCACTGTAATACTACTTTCTAAATTGGTATCAAAAACGGAAGTAGTATAATTTACTGATCCCATCCCGCCGTTTACAAATTTAAAATTAACAATGCCGGTGTCTTCAAAGGCAGTTGTTTTCTGATGGTTGAAATCGGAAAATACACCTTGAATATCGGTGATATCACCAAACACCCAATACATGATGTCGATGAAATGTGAGAACTGAGTAAACAGTGTACCACCATCTAAATCACTAGTTCCTTTCCATCCACCTTTTTTGTAATAGCGATCATCGCGATTCCAAAAACAATTTAATTGAACGAGAAAAATTTCACCAATTAATTTTTTTTCTACAACGCTTTTGAGCCATTCTGAAGGCGGAGAATATCTATTTTGCATGACACCAAAAACGGTGCGAGATACTTGAAGGGCTTTGTAAATTATTTTTTCGCAATCTGCTTTGGTAAGCGCCATCGGTTTTTCACATACAATGTGCTTGCGATTTTCTAAAGCGATTAAAGAGTGTTTAGCATGAAGTCCATTTGGAGAACATACATTCACTACATCAATTTCAGGATGTGCAGCAAGCATCTCTTCTGGAGAAAGATAAAAGGGAGTATCAGACGATTCGCCTAATTTTAATTCGTTTTTTGGAAGTACATCGCAAATAGCTACCAATTCTGATTCTTCATTACGACGAATCATTTCAGCATGACGCATTCCAATGTGACCGCATCCGATTACGGCGAACTTAATTTTTTTATCTTGGTAATTGCTCATACATCTATTCGGCTAACTCGATTTGCACTTAGTTTGTATTGTTGCTTACTCTCTGGACAAGTAGCTAACCCATCCCCATCGAATTTCAATCTGTGACCGTATTCACTCATCCAACCCATTTGTTTGGCGGGATTACCTACCACCAATGCATAGTCAGGAACATTTTTAGTAACCACGGCTCCTGCACCAATGAAAGCAAATCGACCAATATCATGTCCACAAACAATAGTTGCGTTCGCCCCAATAGAAGCGCCTTTCTTCACTACAGTTTTTGAATATTGATCTCTGCGGTTAATGGCACTTCGTGGATTATTAACATTCGTAAAAACCATGCTAGGACCTAAGAAAACATCATCTTCACAAGTAACACCTGTATAAATAGAAACGTTATTTTGAATTTTAACATTGTTGCCAATAATCACCTCGGGCGAGATGACCACGTTTTGACCAATATTACAATTTTCTCCAATAGTACAATTGGGCATAATATGACTAAAGTGCCAAACCTTTGTTCCTTTTCCAATGATACATCCTTCATCAATAATGGCAGAAGGGTGAGCGCTATAATCCATTTAATTTATTCGGTCTTGATGGAGAAAAGATGGGTGATGAATCTTTCTCCTGTAATGAATAATTTCAATGTACTGATTTAGTATGTTAAATCAGTACATTGAAATTGGAGTGTCAAATTCTGTTTGTTCAACAGAACTATGCAAAACGATGTTCTGTTTTATTTAATTCTTCGGCGGGTAAACTTTTGAAATAATCGTAAGTGATTTTTAATCCCACTTCTCGACTAATTTTTGGTTCCCATCCTAGAATTTCTTGAGCTTTTGTAATATCTGGACGACGTTGTTTTGGATCGTCTTGGGGTAAGGGATGTGTAATTAATTTTTGATTTGTCCCTGTCAGTTTAATAATCTCTTCACCGAATTCACGAATAGTAATCTCTTGAGGATTTCCAATGTTTACAGGGTAAGCGTAGTTGCTTAATAGCAATCTGTAAATTCCTTCGATGAGATCATCTACATAACAAAATGAACGTGTTTGTGATCCATCACCGAAAACCGTTAAGTCTTCACCGCGTAAGGCTTGACCAATAAATGCTGGCAATACACGTCCATCATTCAGTCGCATACGCGGACCATACGTATTAAATATACGCACGATTCGAGTTTCTACATTATGATAGGTATGATAAGCCATTGTAATCGCTTCCTGGAATCGTTTTGCTTCATCATATACACCACGCGGTCCAATTGGATTTACATTTCCCCAATAGTTTTCTGTTTGTGGATGTACAGTGGGATCACCATACACTTCACTCGTAGATGCCACTAAAATTCGTGCATTTTTAACACGCGCAAATCCTAATAAGTTATGGGTTCCTAATGAACCAACTTTTAACGTTTGGATAGGAATTTTCAAATAATCAATCGGACTTGCAGGCGAAGCAAAATGAAGGATGTAATCTATCTGTCCAGGAACATGAACAAATCTACTTACGTCGTGATGATAAAACTCAAACTCTTTTAATTTAAAAAGATGTTCAATGTTTTTTAAATCACCCGTGATGAGATTATCCATCCCAACTACATCGTATCCTTCTTTAATAAATCGATCACATAAATGGGAGCCCAAGAATCCTGCTGCTCCTGTGATGAGTACCCTTTTTTTAGTTGACATACAAGTCGATATTTTTTATTTTAAGAAAATGCTGGAATCTGTGGAGAAACGGTTTCTCTTCCCATGCTATTATAGTGGAATCCCAATTCTGCCATACGTTGTAAATCGTACAAATTACGACCATCAAAAATTACTTTTTCTTTCATGGTTTCTTTTAATTTGTCGAAATCAGGAGTTCGGAAGAGCGCCCATTCGGTAGCAATCAAAATGGCATCTGCACCTTGAGCTGCCTCATAAGGATCATTTGCGTAATGAATTACTTCTCCGATTGTACGTTTCACATTCTCCATTGCTTCTGGATCAAAAGCACTAATAGATGCACCCGCAGCAATCAAATCACGAATAATGTATAATGCTGGTGCCTCACGAATATCATCTGTATCTGGTTTGAAAGCAAGTCCCCAAACCGCGAATTTTTTGCCCGCTAAATTTCCACCGTAATGTTGTTTTAATTTCTCAACAAGAACAGTTTTTTGAGTCTCGTTAACTTCCATCACAGAAGAAAGAATTTTGAAATCGTAATTGTAGTCTTGTGAAGTACGATAAAGGGCTTGCACATCTTTCGGGAAGCAAGATCCACCATATCCAATTCCTGCAAATAAGAAACGCTTTCCAATTCGAGAATCAGAACCAATGCCGATACGAATAGCATCTACATTAGCACCTACTTTCTCACAAAGATTAGAAACCTCATTCATGAAAGTTATCTTAGTAGCTAAAAATGCATTGGCTGCGTACTTTGTTAATTCAGCAGAACGCTCATCCATAAAATAAATAGGATTTCCTTGACGTACAAAAGGAGCATATAAATCACTCATTACTTTTTTAGCAACTTCACTACGTGTTCCAATAACAACGCGATCAGGTTTCATGAAATCATCCACTGCATATCCTTCACGTAAGAATTCAGGATTCGAAATCACATCAAAGTGTACAGTACAAGTTTTTGCAATGGCTTCACGAACTTTTTCAGCGGTCCCAACAGGAACTGTACTTTTATTAATTACAATTTTATAATCTCTTATTAATCGACCTAATTGAGCAGATACACCCAATACATAAGAAAGATCAGCTGATCCATCTTCACCTGGAGGAGTTGGAAGAGCTAAGAAAATAATAGTAGCATCTTTTACCGCTTCTTCCAAATTGGTAGTAAATTGTAAACGACCTTGTTTTATGTTTCTTTCAAAAAGAACATCTAAATGTGGTTCGTAAATTGGAATGATGCTGTTGCGCATTTTTTCCACTTTGTTAGCATCAATATCAACGCAGGTAACATGGTTTCCCATTTCCGCGAAACAAGTTCCGGTAACTAATCCTACATATCCGGTACCAACTACTGCAATATTCATATTTTTTAGTTTTTAATTGTTATACCTAGTTTATACTTTAAATTTTAATAAATGTTACAACTAGCGATTTACAAATTCTAATACGCTGGATGTAATATGAGCTAGGTCTTCGTTTGTTAGTTCAGTATGCATAGGTAAAGAAATGACATGTGCACATAGATCTTCTGTAACTGGAAAATCACCATGCTTATATCTTGGATCTGTATAGGCTTTTTGCATATGCAATGGAATCGGATAATAAATCATTGAGGGAACACCCTTGCTCTCTAAATGCTCTCTCAATGCAGTTCTTGAAACGCCTCTAAGAACAAGTGTGTATTGATGAAATACATGTGTTGAATGCTCTTGTCGTGTAGGTATTTTTAACTTTGGATTTTTTCCAAATGCATGATCATAAAATGCTGCAGCGCGTTGGCGAGCATCGCAATATTCGTCTAAATGACGAAGTTTGATTCTTAAAACAGCGGCCTGAATAGTATCTAGCCGACTGTTTACTCCAATATCATCATGATGATATTGGACAGATTGTCCATGGTTCGCAATTATTCGAATTCGTTGTGCAAGTTCATCATTTTGAGTAAAAATAGCACCTCCATCTCCCATGCAACCCAGATTTTTTGATGGGAAGAAAGACGTGGTTCCAATGGTTCCAATGGTTCCTGCTTTCATGGTGGTTCCATTCGATAAAGTATATTCAGCACCTATGGCTTGCGCTGTATCTTCAATCACATATAAATTACGAGCATTGGCAATCTCCATCACACGTTGCATATTGCTGCATTGTCCAAATAAATGTACGGGAACAATAGCCACTGTTCTTGGAGTAATGGCTCTCTCAATAGCATCACAATCGATCGCGAAGGTGTCGGGATCAACATCTACCAAAACTGGCTTGAGTTGAAGCAAAGCAATTACTTCAGCAGTGGCTACATAAGTAAAACTAGCAGTAATAATTTCATCACCCGGCTTAAAATTTAATGCCATCATAGCAATTTGTAAAGCATCCGTTCCATTTGCACAGGGGATCACGTGTTTTACATCCAAGTATTCTTCTAATTCTTTAGCGAAATTTTTAACATCTGGTCCATTGATATATGCCGATGAAACCACTACATCGTGAATGGCCGTGTCAATTTCAGTTTTTATTTTTTTATATTGACTCACTAAGTCAACCATGGACATTTTTTTCATTGTTTCCATTGCTTTTCGTTTTTAATGCTTACCTAAAGAGATGTATAAGTTTCGGTCAGCGAAGATACTATTATTTGAAGTGAAATTAGGTATAGGCAATACTCTGTAAATTGTATAAATTTGCTCGGTATGTTGAAGAACCCCAAAAATGCGATTCTATTGTCTGTTTTTTTGTTGATTTCAGGAATAAACACCTTGTTGGCTCAAGTGAGCGTAAAAGACTCCTCCATTTCTATGGTCATGATTCGCCCATCTTATGGATTGCAAATTCCAAGTGGAGATATGGCTAAACGGTTCGGTATCAACCAGTCAGTAGGTATGGGGGTAACTTATAAAACGGCAAAAGGATGGATGTTTACCGCAGAAGGCGCCTTTATATTCGGAACCAAAATTAATGAACCGAATTTATTTACTGGACTAACCACCTCTGAAGGGACCATTATCGGTTCTGATGGATATTATGCCGATGTTCGTGTTTTCGAAAGAGGATATTATGCAACATTGGGTGTGGGCAGGTTGTTTCATGTGGCTAAGCCCAATCCAAACTGTGGATTTATTGTGGAAATGAGCCTTGGTTTTATGCAACATAAAATTTTGATTCAGGATAAAAAAAATGCAGTCCCATCTCTTCAAGAAGATTATCTTAAAGGGTACGACCGATTAACAAATGGATTTGCTGCAAGGGAGTTTCTTGGATATTTATATGTTGGAAATCAGCGACTTGTTAACTTTTTTGGTGGTGTAGAAGCCGTTCAGGGTTGGACAGCTAGCAGACGCGATTTTGATTTTGGATCGATGAAAGCAAATAAGAAAGCTAGAATTGATTTGTTATTTGGTATTCGAGTAGGCTGGATCATTCCTTTGTTTAAAGAAGCACCTGATAAATTTTATGTTTATTAATCGAAATTTCTATTTGAATTTATGTGCGATATTCACCAAATAAATTCGAAAGGATTCTAAACCTCTATGATCCTGTTTCCAAAAATATTGATACTCATTAATAGCGATTAAATAGTCGAGAAATGAAAGTGCTTTACTTCTTATTTATTCAGTTGTACGGATTATTAATTCGGATTGCCTCATTATTTAGTGATAAAGCAAAGAAGTGGGTAAAAGGAAGGATAAGTTGGAAGCAGGAATTAAAAGAAGCACTTAAGAACACGAGTAGGCCTAGAATTTGGTTTCATTGCGCCTCCTTGGGTGAGTTTGAACAAGGCAGACCGGTGTTGGAACAATTGAGAAAAGATTTTCCAAATCATTTTATTCTTCTTTCGTTTTTTTCACCTTCAGGATATGAAGCAAAAAAGAATGAGCGTATAGCCGACTATGTTTGTTATATGCCTTTAGATGGACCGCGAACAAGTAAAGCTTTTATAAGTATTTTAAATCCATCACTGGTGTTTTTTGTTAAATATGAGTTTTGGTTTTTTTATGGGAAGGAATTGTTTCGACGAAAAACTTCATTCTATTGTCTCTCTGCCATCTTCCGTCCTAGCCAAATTTATTTTAAGCCATGGGGTAAATTTTTTAAGAAAATTCTTACTCGATATACACATCTCTTTGTTCAAGATCAAGCTTCGTTAGAGTTATTATACCGCAATAGTATTCCATCTGTAACTGTATCTGGTGACACGCGCTTTGATCGTGTTTTGGAAATAAGTAGTCGGGATGTATCCTTTCCGTTGATTGAAAATTTTTGTAAGAATGATGTCTGTATGATTGCAGGAAGCACTTGGGCAGAGGATGAAAAAGTATTGGCGTTATTAATGCAAGATCATCCAGCATTAAAAGTAGTCATTGCTCCACATGAAATAAATGAGTCCAGAATTCGCAGTATAGAGAATCGATTTAGAGGAAAGACGACACGTTACTCTACTTTAGAAAAAGAAGTAAATGCAAATAGTAATGTGCTCATCATCGATAGTATCGGAAAGCTTTCCCTTATTTATCGATATGGGAAGTACACTTATGTTGGAGGTGGATTTGGAAAAGGAGTGCATAATATTTTGGAGGCGGCAGTCTATGGAAAGCCTGTATTTTTTGGACCCAATCATTTGAAATTTAAAGAAGCCAGGGATTTAAAAGCAATGGGTGGTGGCATTGGAATTAAGCATGTAAATAATTTATCATCTGCTTTTGATTTATTGGAAAAGGATGAATCAATCTACCAAGTGCTTAGTGCAAAAAATAGAAAATATATTGAAGACCGTAAAGGTGCTACTGCTATTTTGATGAATTATTTATCGATGAATTATATCGATAGATAATATTTTTTTCAAAAATTACTTGCTTTTTATATATTGATAATGACCTTTTATTGCCGGATGATTTCCTTCAAGTCCATCTTCATTTACAGATAATGTAAAATCGCGGAAAAATATTTCAAATAAGCTTTCATCACTTTTTACTTGAAAATAATTATGATTTTTTGTGGATGGGATGCTCAGCATATGATCAGGACAAAACTCAAATGCAATTTGAAGGCTATCGAAAGTTTCTCCATCTAATACTGCTTCTCCTTGCTGATCACAATAGGTGTAAACAGTATCGTTGTCGATGAATCCAATAGCAATAAAATAAGTACTCAAGCTCGGATTAATGTCAATGATTTTAACCGTAGTTTGTTTTCCTTTTTTTCGAAAGGAATTTGCCAATGACAATGGGTTTTTCTTCGTGGAATCTGAATTTAGAACTACCATTTTTTTATTCTCATTTCTAAGTTCTTCCTTCCAGGTCCCAACTCCAAAACGATCTAATGCTCCGGTCGAAAAGAAGAATTCAAAAGTAAAATCGTCTTTGAAAATAATGCCCGAAGCGACCTCTGGAATGGATTCTAAATAATATTCTCCGCAAACTCCACAATTCCTTAGTACTTGCGCAACGGATGTAGTGAATGGAAGGAAAAAAAATAAAAGAAGTAATAGCAATGTGTTTGTTTTCATCGTAAGATGTACATTCGATAACTATCCAATTTAATCAGTACAAATAATAATACGGTAAATCCCCAAAGTGAAGATCCGCCATAACTAAAGAAAGGTAATGGAATTCCAATGACAGGAGCTAATCCTATGGCCATTCCTACATTAATCATTAAATGGAAAAACAAAATCGAAGCTACTCCATAGGCATAAATTCGAGTATATGTAGAGCGTTGCCGTTCAGCAATAAATACTATTCGATAGAGAAGCAATGTAAATAAAATTAAAACAAATGAAGTTCCTACAAATCCCCATTCTTCGCCTACGGTGCAGAAAATAAAATCGGTGCTTTGCTCTGGCACAAAATCGAATTTTGTTTGTGTACCTTGCAAAAATCCTTTACCTGTTAAGCCACCAGAACCAATCGCAATTAAACTTTGATTTACATTATATCCAGCGCCTTTTGGATCACTTCTTTTTCCTAACAATACCTCGATACGCTCCCGTTGATGGGTTTGCAGTATTTCGTTAAATGCATAATCCACACTAAAAACAATTCCTGAACAAAGCGCCGTGATAATCAAAATTACAATTAAGTTATTTTTTGTTTTACGCATGAGTAAATAAGCAACTACGCCTAATCCTCCAATCACTCCAATAAGCACAGTGTTCGGAACCATTAAGGCTAGTATAAATAATACGCCAGCAAAGAATCCAAAAACGAGTACGTTTTGAGATAAACCCTCTCTATAAAGTACGAAAATGAATGCAACGAATACTAAAGCAGAACCGGTGTCATTTTGTAAGAGTACTAGCGCCATGGGTAAAAGGATAAGAAGTCCTGCAGTGATTTTGGTTTTCATATCCTCCATCCGAATGCCTAATGCACTCAAGTATTTTGCCAATGCCATGTTCGTGGCAAACTTTGCAAACTCCGAAGGTTGTAATTTGAAAGTCCCTATTTCAATCCACGAGCGCGCACCTTGTACATCCCGCGCAATGACAAGTACAACAAGCAAAATCCCCATCGTGACAATGTAAATGGGAAAAGAAAAGGCTGCATAAAATTTTCCATCTATAACTAGAATAGCTAACCCAATAACAAGCGACGTTCCAATCCACAACATTTGTCGACCGTAACTTTGAGTAAGGTCGAACATGTTTTTGTGTTCTTCATTGTAAACCGCTGCATAAATATTAATCCAGCCAAGTAATACAAGCACCAAATAAAATACGACCAACAACCAGTCAATATTTTCGAATATGGAATTTTGTTTGCGCATGAGTTAATATCAATCGAAAATATTATTTCTTTTTCTTTTTATCATTTAACAAAGCAACGCTTGAACCTTTTTTATTTTTCGGCTTCACCAGCGTACTATCTTTTACTTTTAATCCAGGATTTTCTAGGCTCTTGTTTTGAAGTGGTAGTAAATATCCTTTTAGCATTCGTTCTTCGAGGTCGTGTCGTTTGACAGAATCTTTTAAATATTTTTCCATCATTAAACTCGCAATTGGCGCTGCCCATGTTGCACCAAATCCTGCGTTTTCAACCATTACGGCTATTGCAATCTTTGGATTATCTCTCGGAGCAAAGGCTACAAATAAACTATGATCTTTTCCATGTGGATTTTGCGCCGTCCCCGTCTTTCCACAAATGACGAGCGAATCGAATCTCGCGACTCGCGCGGTACCTGCTTCAACTACGCGCTGCATTCCATCTTGAATGATAGTAAAATTTTCTGCTGATACTTTCGTATAATGTCGCTCACCTAAGTTCCGTGTTGTGTTCGGGTATTTTCCAATCTGTTTAATAACATGCGGTGTATAGTAATATCCTTTGTTAGCAATGATGCAAATAATATTAGCCATTTGCATCGGGTTAATTCCTAACTCACCTTGACCAATTCCAAGCGAATAAATAGTAGAAGCTTTCCATCTACCTTTACCATAGTACTTATCATAAAATTCAACCGTTGGAATCAGTCCTTTTAATTCGTGTGGCATATCTACTCCAATTTTTTTTCCAACACCAAAACTCATTTGGTATTCTCTCCATAACCGATACCCATTTTCACTAGATCCATACTTTCTATTGTCGACAAAAGACCTGAACGTATTACAGAAATAGGGATTACAAGAATATTGAATAGCACCTTCTAGTGCGATGGGAGGGTGAGGGTGACACTTTATACTCTTGCTTCCAACAACAAAGGAATGTGCATAGGAAGTATTAATGCCAATTATTCCCTCTTGTAAAGCAGCCAATGCATTCGTTAATTTAAAAGTAGAGCCCGGTGGATAATAGGCTTGCATGGCTCGGTTGAACAAGGGCTTATTCTCATCCTTTAATAAGTATCCGTAATTCTTCGACCGAACTCTTCCCACTAATAAATTAGGATCGTAGGAGGGCGAGGAAATCATGGCTAAAATTTCTCCCGTTTGTGGTTCGATGGCTACAACTGAACCAATTTTATTTTGCAAAAGTAGTTCGCCGTACGATTGTAAGTCGGCATCCAACGTCGCTACTAGATTTTGTCCAGCTATAGCTATCGTATCATAGATCCCACCTTTGTAACTTCCCTTTTCTCGATTAAACACATCTACCATCACAATGCGAACACCTCGCCGACCTCTGAGCTCTAACTCATAGCTTTGTTCAATTCCGCTGATACCAATATAATCACCAATTCGATAATAAGGATTCTTTGCGATTAACTCATCATTTACCTCACCAATATATCCCAAAACGTGAGCAGCCGTGTTATTGGGATATTTTCTCAATGTTCGTGGCTGAACATAGAATCCTTGAAACTTGTAAAGTTTTTCCTGGAATGAAGCGAAGGACTCGGCAGAGATTTGTTTTTCAAACGTACTCGCCTTCATTCGAGAAAACGAAGTCGCCTTTTTCATTTTATCAATGAACGATTCTTTACTAATATCTAATAATCTACAAAACTCAAGCGTATCGATTTCTTTTACTTGCTTGGGAATGACCATCAAATCGTAAACTGCCTGATTGAATGCAACGATTTTTCCTTTGCGGTCATAAATCATTCCTCGGGCTGGGTAGTCGGTGATGTATCTTAATACGTTGTTGGTGGCAGACACCGAATAACTTTCATTGATTACTTGAACATAAAATAATCGGATCAAGAAAATAATCACCACCGAGGTGATGATACCTAAAAATACTATTCGCTGACTTGATCCTGGATTATACATTTTTAATTAGTAGGAATTAGTTCCCATTCCCTCAACAAAAACAAGTTGTTTTTATTGTTCATTTTTTTTGATGGTATTAGTGAAATGCAGAAGCGCAATTCAATGAATCTATTAATTTAATTCGTAGTCTTTGGTTTTGATGTGAGGTATTGGGCAATGATAATTAAAAGTAAAGTTAACAGACTACTTAATGCGATTCGGGTAAGGGTATCGAAAAATTCGGAGAAGCGAAAAACTTCAATGAAGAATAAGAATAAATGATGCACAAATACCAAAAGCGAGGCATAGGCTATATACCAAGCAAATCCCAACTTTTTGATGGAAGGTTCGGTTTCAATATCATACCCATCACGCGGAGAAATCATTTTTAACCAATAGGGACGGAGGTACATCATAAACAAACAAGCCGAAGCATGCATGCCTGGTGTGTTTTGAAACATGTCGATAGAAAGTCCGGTAAGGAATGCTATGGGTAATAATAAAAGCTTGGGCAAATTAACAGGCAACGACAATAAAAACAAAATATACAAGAAAGGATTGATGAATGTGCCCAATTGAATATTATTCAGAATCAAAATTTGCAAACTGATCAAGAGCAAGAAACGGAAGAGGTGACGTAAAATTACTAAGATCATTGTTCGTCCTCCTTCGCTTTATTGAGTCCTTCTAATGAACTCTGCTCTTTCTTCATTAAATTTCTAACCACATAAACATGGCTTAACGCACTGAAGTTCATTGCCAGTCTTACTTTTATCTTATAGAAAGGGGAGCCCGGCTCTACTTGGAAATCGACTACACGTCCAATGAAAATTCCTGAAGGATATGTAGAAGAAAAGGCAGTAGTGACAATCGAATCTCCTTTAATAATAGGAACCGTCTTGTCAATTTCATTCAGATACATGTAATTCGGATTTTCACCATCCCATTTCAACGATCCAAAGAATTTGTTTCTCTTAATCATCACTGACGAGCTACTTTCTTTGTGCAACAACGACATCACCGTGCAATAATGTTCTGAAACATGATTTACAATTCCAACAATTCCTTTCGGACCAATTACACCCATCTCAGGTTTTACTCCTTGCAAACTTCCTTTGTTAAGCGTGATGAAATTATTGCGGTGATGTAATGAGTTGTTGATCACATTGGCAGTGATGTACTCATATTGCTGTAAGTTGATGGTGTCTTTTACTGGAGAATAAACCGAATCCAATTCGTATTTATTTTCTGTAAGCAATGTTCTCAATCTTGCATTTTCTTCAGCTAAGCTGGTGTTGTTGTCGCGAAGATGGATGTACTCTTTAACATAATTCACCACTTCCATCGTATTCGTCACTACTTGATTGGTCGCATTCAAAACAGAAGCTTGCTGAAATCGATTGTTCTTTGCAATGAGATAGAAACAAAATATTTGTAGCAGGACAAAAAATAAAGTAAAGTTATTTCGCCATATAAGCTGGAAGAGTAACCTCATGTCTGCAGTTTATTCAACGTGTTGGATTATCAATAAAGGAATTTCCTCTATCAATTAATGTTGAAGGAATTTGTATCGATGAATATTTTTTAATGCAATGCCTGTTCCACGTACTACAGCGCGAAGTGGATCTTCGGCTACATGTACCGGTAGTTTTGTTTTCATGGAAATTCTTTTATCAAGTCCACGAAGCAAAGCTCCACCACCTGTTAAATAAATTCCAGTACGGAAAATATCCGCTGATAATTCAGGAGGTGTAATTTCTAACGCTTTTAAAATAGCTTCTTCAATTTTACTGATGGATTTATCCAACGCATGTGCAATTTCTGGATAACTCACTGTAATTTCTTTTGGAATACCAGTCATCAAATCGCGTCCATGTACTGCAAAATCAGGAGGCGCATTATCCAATTCAGGAAGAGCAGATCCTACTTCAATTTTAATTCGCTCTGCAGTACGCTCTCCAATTAAAATATTATGTTGACGACGCATGTAATCCCAAATATCGGTGGTGAATGCATCACCAGCAACACGAATACTTTGGTCGCATACGATTCCACCCAATGCGATTACCGCAATTTCAGAAGTACCACCACCAATATCGATGATCATATTTCCCATCGGCTCTTCCACATCGATTCCAATACCGATTGCAGCAGCCATCGGCTCATGAATTAAATAAACTTCTTTAGCACCTGCATGTTCTGCAGAGTCACGAACAGCACGTTTTTCTACTTCCGTAATTCCAGATGGAATACAAATTACCATGCGCAATGAAGGCGTAAAAACTTTACTTCCGGAGCTGATCATTCGAATCATGCCCTTGATCATCTGCTCAGCAGCTTCAAAATCGGCGATAACTCCATCCTTCAATGGTCGAACCGTCTTGATGTTTTCATGTGTCTTACCATGCATCATCATAGCCTGTTTTCCAACAGCGATAATTCTACCAGTGGTTCGGTCGATAGCTACGATTGAAGGTTCATCAACTACAACTTTGTCGTTGTGAATGATAAGGGTGTTTGCTGTCCCTAAATCAATGGCTATCTCCTGGGTGAGGAAATCAAAGAGTCCCATACTTGCGCGCTTCTTTTAGTTGATTAATTAAGATTGCTAAATCTTCGAGTTGTTTTGTGATCTCGAAATTTAGCCCTACTCTTGACTGTTGCAAGGTAATTTTATCGAGTATGCAAAATTGGAAAGAAAAACTGAATTATGAACTCATTAATGTTTAAAATGACGAACACCCGTAATCACCATCGAAATGCCGAGTTCGTTGGCTTTGTCGACTGATTCCTGATCTCGCATGGATCCACCAGGTTGAATAACGGAAGTAATTCCTGCTTGATGTGCTATTTCTACACAATCGGGAAATGGAAAAAATGCATCCGAAGCCATCACCGCTCCCTCTAAAGAAAAGCCAAAATGACCTGCTTTTGAAATGGCTTGTTTTAACGCATCAATTCGAGAAGTTTGACCTACTCCGCTGGCTAATAATTGTCCGTTTTTTGCTAGAACAATTGCATTGCTCTTGCTATGCTTCACAATTTTGTTGGCAAAGAGTAGATCATTAATTTCTGATGCCGATACTTCTTTCAATGTTACGTTTTTTAGATGGGAACTCGTTTCCGTGACTTGATCCGCATCTTGTTCCAAAACTCCATTCATAGCGCTTCTGAAAATAGTTTTTGGAGCGGTGAATGAATTGGTTTTCAATATCACCCTATTCTTTTTTGATTGAAGTACCTGTAAGGCTTCGTCTGTAAATCCGGGAGCTAAGAGTACTTCAAAAAACAGCGAATTCATCGCTTCTGCCACTTCTAAATTAATTTCACGATTGGCAACCAAGATTCCTCCAAACGCAGAAACTGGATCTCCAGCAAATGCTTTTTCCCAAGCAGTGAGCAAATTGTCATCAGATGCTAATCCACATGCATTATTATGTTTGATGACCGCAACACTTGGTTCCGAAAAATCTCTTATCAAGGCGATCGCTGCATCAACATCCAATAAATTATTGTAACTAAGCTCTTTGCCATGAAGTTGAGTGAAAACTTCAGCCATGTTTCCGTGGAACAATGCTTTTTGATGTGGATTTTCACCATAACGAAGTGCGCGACTTTCCCAATTTTTAGGTATTTGAATCTGATCGTCCATCAATTTCCCATGCGTAAACCAAGAATTAATGGCGCCATCATAATGGCTACTAACACCAAATGCTTTCTGGGCTTGCTTTCTTCTGATTTCTAAAGAAGTATTACCATTATGGTTTTCAATTACATCTATTAATAAGGAATAATCATTTACCGATGGAATGATCAAGACGTCATTGAAATTTTTAGCAGCACCTCTTAGTAAACTGATTCCACCAATATCAATCTTTTCAATAATATCTTCAGCCGATCCACCTGCTTTCACCGTGTCTTCGAAAGGGTATAAATCAACAACCACTAAGTCAATAAAGGGAAGTTGATGCTTTTTCATTTCCTCTTGATGGACTTGATCGTTTCTTTTAGCCAAGATTCCTCCAAAAACTCCAGGATGTAAAGTCTTCACTCTTCCTCCTAAGATGGAAGGGTAGCCGGTAATATCTTCTACGGGAATTACTGGAATTCTTCTTTCTTTAATAAAATCAAATGTTCCACCTGTTGCATATAAAGTAACACCTAAGCGATGTAAACCATCCACAATTTTATCGAGTCCATCTTTATGATATACAGAGAGTAAGGCAGAGCGCAATTGAATTTCCATGGTTCAGGAGGATAAATGAAGGTGCAAAAGTAGGGTTTAGTGTTAATACCAATGAAGCAATTTGAAAAAGAGGTAGCTTTTCCTTTGTTATTTTAAACTATAACAAACTATTTTGCCCACACATTTTGCTATTTGATATTTAATCCTACCTTTATTCAAAATTTTCAAGATATGTACCGATATATTCAAAAATATTGGATTTGTTATATCAAGTTTTTTGTTGCTTCTAAGGGGGGGGCAGTTTCATTGAATATTATTTAGCCACTGTATGTAGATAGGGTTGCTTTTCTCTTCAACCCACAAATCGTATTTCTATAACAATAGTTTTATTCATCTTTAAATAATATATCATGAAATCTAATTTTAAATTACTCGTTATTTTAATTCTAATATTAATGTATCCATTTCAAATCGTATTCGCACAATTCACAAATCCATTGCTGCCCGATCAATCATTTTCGGCCGGAACGGTATATGGCCGAAATACTGGTTGTGATATTTTAGAGTATGGTGGAGATGTTTATCGTGTTAGTGTTTGGGAACCTAATGGAACAACACAAGCAATTGGCTGGGTAGTAACTCAAGGAGCTACTCAATACACGGGAACTTTACCTTTTACTGCAACCGGAGCAATAGGTGATCCCGATGTTTGCTTGTTAGTTCATCCTGACAACCTTACTATTTATGCTGCTGTTGTGTATTATGATATCACCAACTCAGAGTGGGATTTGGAATTTTATGAATGGGATGCTCCATCGGCACAGTTTATATCCTCATCTATTTTTTATCAATTAGCTACTGGTTCATTTGGAACAGCTATTAATATTGATGAAAATAAAAGTGCAGGTAGTGAATTCACTATTGTTTGGGATGATGTTAATGGTGATATTCATACTACAGTTGGCGATATGGGTTCATTAGTAATATATAATGATCTGACTTTGACCTCTGGAACTCATCCCGATGTTAGCATGTATTATGATGGAAATTCCGATGTCGTGCATCTAGCATTTATCGATCCTGCAGGGGATTTAACAATATTGGACTATGATTTTGCAGATTTGGCTGTAGGTAATTCGACATTACCTACCACCATACTTTCTCAAGGGCCCCAAAACAGTGGAGTCTATACATACCCGCGTATAGCATGTCCAAGAAGTTATTCAGCTAGTGCCGCAGATTGGACTGTTGTCGTGGAAGAGACTGATGTTTCAATCAACTTTTACTATATCGTGGGTTATAATAATGCGCCTGGAAATACTCAGATAATTTATAATGATGGAAACTCTTTAACTCCATCTCCCGCAGATTTAACTGCAGTCCCTAATTATTACGTATCGGTTTGTTATGATGATAATTATCCATCTGATGGGATTTGGGTGGGTTGGCAGTTTGATGATATTGGAGGAAATTATTCAGGATATTCGAACATTATTAAAGAATCGGCTTATTCCATTGTTTTAAAATGCGATTTTGAAGCCGTTCCAATTGCTATGCCAAATTACTTACAAGTTCCTACTTCCGTCACTTCATTCAATAATGATTATTCTGGATTTTTATCCCTTGGTGGTCGAAATGGAACAAATGAGTTATTTCTTACATATCAAAATGTCACTATAAACGGTTCTAATGTAGATGATGTTAACTTTAAAACAATTACTGGAGCCAGTGGAATTTCAGCATTAAGAAATAATGTTTCGATGAATGGTGAAATCTCTTCATTTGATCAGTTTAATGACGATGAATTTTTAGAAATGAAAATTTTGGGAATGGAAGGAAAATTATTGTTTAATAAGCAAGTCTTGAAACAGGATATTCAAAATAGGCTTGCAGAATTTTCAAGGCATTTTTCATCTACCATATATCTTGTAAGCTTACATTCTATCGAAACAGGTAAGTCTTTTAACTACAAATTACTACTTGGTCAATAATTTCAAATTAACTTTAGAGGGAAGGTTTAACCTTCCCTCTTTTAACAATTCATAAAATGAAAACTAATTATAAAAGTATTAGAGCCAATGAATGTATATTGATTTTATTGATATTACTTTTCCTTCCTTTTAGTGTTTTTAGTCAAAATTTTACCTTTATTGCTGACCGTTCATTTGGAACTTTATCAGGTGAAAAATATCCTATTATTGCTAAGTTAAATAACAAAATAATTGTCGCTGGTACATCTGGCTACATTGGAATTAATGGAGATAAAACAGACATTGGCTGTTCTAGTTCTGACGCATGGATACTGATGTTAGATCAAAATATGAACATTGTTTGGGATAAAGCCATTGGAGGATTGGATCAGGATGAAATTCATGGGTTAGCATTAGGTATTAATAATTCAATCGTTTTCACTGGAGAAACGCGGAGTGATTCTTCATGTGATATTAGCACCGTGACTCGTGGAACTTATGACTTTTGGCTTTGTAGTTTGGATAGTAATGGGAATAAACTACTCGATAATAGGTACGGATCAAGCAGCGTGGAATCTGGAGGCAAATTAGTTCGCCGTAGCAATGGTGATTATTTAATTTTTGGTGGAAGTAGTGGTTCAATTAGTGGTGATAAAACCACTGCCGGGTACGGTGACAAAGATTATTGGTTGATAAGTACAGATTCCAATGGAAATAAACTGTGGGATAAAACTTATGGTGGCAATAGTATTGAATTTGCTAATTTTAGTACCGACTATTTTCTTTCAAGTATTAAAAACAATGAATACTTAATTGGCGGACGTTCCAATAGCTTTATTAGCGGAACAATATCAGTAAACGGATATGGTAATTCTGATGCGTGGGTCGCTAAAGTTGATTCTGCTGGTAATGTAATATGGGATAATAGATTTGGTGGAAGTGAAGTTGAGCTTACTAGTAAAATTATAGAGGTTAATAACGGTTATATTTTGTTAGGTACTTCTGTTTCTAAAACGGGGGGAACTATCTTAGATACTGGAATTGCGGCCTTAGATGTATGGATTGTAAAAATCGATACATTAGGAAATCAATTATGGGATAAAAGATATGGAGGAATAGATGACGATATTGGTATTGATATACAAGAAGCACCTGATGGCGGATTTTGGGTACTCGGAGTAACAGATGGTCCAGCAGGATACGATGTTTCAGAGCCTTCTTATGGAATTAGAGATTACTGGATTTTTAAAATTGATTCGGTAGGCAATAAAATATGGGATAAACGTTTTGGTGGTCCAGGCATTAATGAAGCAAGCAGTTTTATCATTATGCCTGATAGCTCAATATTTATTTGTGGCCATGCTGTAGCAGGAAACTCAGCTGTAAAAACGGATTCGGGAAAGGGAAGTGAAGATTATTGGATTGTACATTTCAATTATTACAATAATACCACGGGAATAAACTCTACGAATGCTGCCCATGGAATCACTGTATCACCTAATCCAACACAAAATATAATAAATGTAAAAGGATTGCCGATGGGTCAGTATGAAGCAATTTTATTCGGGGTTGATGGTCGTGTAATTAAAACATCTTTATTGCAAGGTGGAAATGAAGTGAGTTATTCACTTGATGATGTTAGTCACGGCATGTATTTACTGCGATTTAATGGAGATGATTTTATAGCAACGATTAAGGTGGTGAAAGAGTGATGGAAGCTGACACGCTTTAGTTTTACTCCTTTAATTGTAGTTCATTATTTGCAATTGATCTAATTTATTTTCATGTAGTTTTATTAACTACGTCTATATGTCATTGGGTCGACTGACAACAGTCATTTTCTATCTTTTTGGTAGATGGTAGCTTCGTACGCTAATAAAATGTACTATGCCCATCTACCAACAAGTTGGAATTATTCCACCCAAACGCCACACTGTATTTCGCCAACCGAACGGAAATTTATATCACGAAGAACTTTTTGGTACCGAAGGTTTTTCGGGAATGTCGTCACTCGTTTATCATTTGTATCCGCCTACGATGGTGAAGGAAAGAGGGGAGCCCTATTCGGTTCGACCAAAAATTGCAATTGAAGATAATTTGCAAGCTCGTTCTTATTTAGGATTTAATCTGAAAGCGAAGGATGATTATTTGGAAAGTCGAGTAGTACTTTTTGTAAATGATGATCTTACTATCGGTCTCGCAGCACCGAAAAAAAGTATGACAGATTATTTTTATAAGAACGGCGATGCCGATGAATTAATTTTTGTGCATCGGGGTTCAGGAACTTTATCTACCATGTATGGATCTATCGATTTTGCATACGGAGATTATTTAATAATTCCTCGAGGAACAATATATCAAATGCGTTTTGATTCAGAAGATAATCGATTGCAAATTACAGAGTCGTTTAGCCCCATAGAAACACCTCCTCGTTATCGAAATCAATACGGACAGTTCATGGAAAACTCTCCGTTTTGCGAGCGTGATTTTCGTCTTCCGAAAAATTTGGAAACGCATGATGAGATTGGTGATTTTTTAATTAAAATTAAAAAGCGTGGGTTGATGTATCCTTATGTTTATCATAATCATCCTTTCGATGTGGTTGGATATGATGGTTGTTCGTATCCGTATGCGATGTCGATTTTTAATTTTGAACCCATCACCGGACGCATTCATATGCCACCGCCTATCCATCAACATTTTCAGGGACGGAATTTTGTGATTTGTTCTTTCGTTCCTCGAATGTACGATTACCATCCGCAAGCAATACCAGCTCCCTACCATCATAGTAATATTGATAGTGATGAGTTATTGTATTATGTAGATGGTGATTTTATGAGCAGAAATGATATCCATCAAGGACAATTTACCTTGCATCCCGGTGGAATTCCACACGGTCCGCACCCTGGAGCCATTGAGCGAAGCATTGGCAAGAAAGAGACCAATGAGTTGGCAGTGATGATTGATCCTTTTAATCCTGTAAAAATTACCGAAGCTGCATTGCAATTGGAAGTAGAGGATTATTACCACAGTTGGCTGGATCATAACGTGGAGGACTAGCCGAAAATAGAAGTAAAGAGTAAAAATTAATTTAAAATCATTAGTTGTTGAATTCAATCAAAAGTAAAATGGATAATCTCACACAAGTAAAAAACTATACGTACACCGGAGAAAAGATTTTTGAAAAAGCACAGGATTTTCTTCCTATCAACGGAACCGACTATGTTGAACTTTATGTTGGTAACGCCAAGCAAGCCGCTCATTTCTACAAAACCGCTTTGGGCTTTGAAGACTTAGCCTATGCAGGTTTAGAAACCGGAGTTCGCGATCGTACTTCGTATGTTTTGAAGCAAGGAAAAATTCGCATCATATTAACTTCTCCATTTAATCCTGAATCCGACATTGCGCATCATATTCGTGTGCATGGTGATGGAGTAAAGGTGATTGCGTTGTGGGTTGATGATGCTTATGATGCGTATGAGCAAACGATAAAAAGAGGAGCGAAGTCGTACTTAAAACCCGAGACCATCAAGGACGATCAAGGTGAAATACGTCGATCGGGAATTCATACCTATGGCGATACCGTCCATCTTTTTATAGAGCGAAAAAACTACAAAGGGGATTTTCTTCCTGGCTATGAAAAATGGGATAGTGGTTACCATCCCACTTCAGTCGGACTCAAATACATTGATCACATGGTGGGCAATGTGAATTTAGGAGCCATGAATGAGTGGGCGAAGTTTTATGCTGAAGTGATGGGTTTTGCGAACCTCATTACGTTTGACGATAAAGACATCAGCACCGATTATACAGCCTTAATGAGTAAGGTGATGACTAACGGTAATGGCTATATCAAATTCCCTATCAACGAACCTGCTGAGGGAAAAAAGAAATCACAAATTGAAGAATATCTCGATTTTTACAAGGGCCCAGGTTGTCAACACATCGCAGTAGCTACCGACGATATCGTCTTTACCATTTCTGAAATGAAAAAGCGTGGCATCGATTTTCTCTATGTGCCCGGATCGTATTATGATACTGTTGGAGACCGTGTAGGCGTGATTGAAGAAGACATGAATGAACTTAAAAAGTGGGGCATCATGGTGGATCGTGATGAAGAAGGATATCTCTTACAAATTTTTACAAAACCAATTGAAGATCGTCCAACGTTGTTCTTAGAAATCATACAACGCAAAGGAGCGAAGTCGTTTGGTAAAGGAAACTTCAAAGCCTTATTCGAATCCATCGAAGCAGAGCAAGAACGTCGAGGGACTTTGTGATTTGGAAATCCCCGCGACCGCTGCTTAAACGCCGCTATCGTTGCGTTTAAACTGTAAGTTTTTTAATCACTAGAATATTAATAATTGTGAGATAACTCTTTCCTTTGTACTTACCTACATCAAGCATGGTAAAGGTGTAACAATAGTTGAATCGTATTTACAAAAAAAGAGCTGACCATCAATGATCAGCTCTTTCTACTACAATTTTTTTATTTCTTATTGAACATCCGATACACCTCGAATGAGCAATTGCGCATTTGTATTTGGAGGAGTAACAGTCCCTGTAAAGTCACTTAATATTCCAGTGACACTTACGGTTCCTGAAGGAACTGCTGTTCCTGAAAAAGTTGCTGCTGAGGCAGTATACATAGTCATTACACCGGTTGCATCATTAATTTGGATAGACCCTGCATAAGTAGCTCCGCCGCTAATAGTAGCATTTGTGATTTGCAATAAAGAACTTTCCCATGAATCAATTCCACCCATGTTTGCTAATATTTGAGCTATCGTAACAACTTGTGGCGTCACTGTTTTTCCAGTTGCTAATACGACTCCATTTGCAAGCGGAACGTTTGGTGTAGAAGTTCCTAATTGCAATAATCCGCTAAATTCTCCTAAACTTTGACCTGCGATATTGACCGATATTGAATCACCAATATTGAAGGTGTGATTCGCTGAAAAACGAACACAAATTCCACCGGTGGCATCTTGTATAAATAAATTCTTCGAGTTTAAGTTGGATGTGTTTCTATCACTTATTACAACTCCTAAAATGTAAACATTAGTACTTACGGCTGTGGTAGTTCCAGTGAAAAGATTTCTTACATCGCTAATGTTGACGAGTGCTGCAGGTCCGCCCGCACCGTTACAACGTAGGCTATCCATCTTTGCATCAAATTCATCGCGAACGATCATTTGTTTGTCAGAACTGAAGATGGAGAAAATCCCTTTCAACGTTCCCTTTCCTGTTGGTGTCTTTTTGGTTGCGAAGTTGCTGTATCCACTAGTACGAACAATCACGGAACCGCCATTGCAATCATTCACGATTCTATTTACTGACTGAAATAAAATTGCATCCGCATAAGGTTGATTCGTATCAGCTGGAGAAAATTCACAATTTTGAATTTCTACAAAGCGATTTTGCCATTTGTCAGTGTTTGATAAGTCAAGGATGGTCACTTTTGCAGGCTGTGGATTTAAGTTATACGCCCCACCAATAATGTGATTGTCGACTAAGCTCAACGGAATAGGCGCAGCTTCAGGAAATGTTCCTGTGTTGTCAACATATCCACCAAGTTGAATTAAGTTTCCATAATCACCCATCACCAAACCTTTCAACTTAATGAATACACGACGGCCAACAGGATACTTCGTGTGGAATTCTGATTGGTCCAAACGGATCGCGATTCCTGCAGTGGCATCTTCAAACACCATGGTCTTGTAAAAATTTCCAGACTTATCATCAGCAGTAACAACTCCTGAAATGATCCAATCGTTATTGATGGTAATTACTTTATTGAAGACAATGATACTATCACGATAAATTTTCTTCAGTGAATCAATGGTCATGTTCACATTTAAATTTGGATCAGCACCGTTTAAAGGTGGCTCATCGAAATCGTCTTTGCGGCAAGACACGAAATTGATGCTAATCATTGCTAATAAAGCAAGAACTAGTAATTTTTTGGAGGTGTGGAGGAGATTATTCATTTGTAGTAGGTGTTTTTAAATTAATTAAATCTAACAATAACAGAAGCAAAATAATTGCGACCAATACCATAGTAATAACGAGGAGGGAATTTATTTGGATTTTTCTCGGCATAATCAAAACGTAATTGCTCAAATCCAGTTTGAACAATATCTTGGTTGTCGAGAATATTAGATACTCCAATATTGAATAATAAGAAAGCGTTTCTCTTGAAGCCTTTGAAGATATCACTTACTCTCCATGATTTGGTTCCGAAGAAATCAAGTGTGAATTGTCCGTCTGACTTTTGTTGATCGATGATGTCTTCACGCAAAGTACCATCTGCCAATAATTCAACTCCGCTCACTGTTCTACGAGCTGGATTGAAATCAGTATAGTTGTTTCCGAAATAATTGGCTGATAAAATCGCAGTCCAGAATTTCTTTGAACGATAAGTGATCCCTACCATGCCTGCATGCTGAGGTCCATTAGCGAAGAAGAAATTTTTCGAATAGATGGTTTCATCTACAGCCAAAACAGTTGCATTGTTATCCTGTGTGATGGTAGCCTTCATTCGGTCGGTGTAATAGTATTCTCCAATGGCGGCAGCAACATTGGTGCTCCAACCTTGACCTAACGTTATTTCCGTTCCAAACTCTAAACCGGTATGGCGACGATCAATATTGCTTAATGTGTAGTTTACAAAAGTTCTAAAGTCGTCATGCCAGAAGTTTACTGCATTGTAACCATCGTTCATTTGAGTATAGTAAAGTGTAGCTCTGATTTTTACTTTTGGAGCTCTTAAGATATATCCACCTTCGATAGATGTAATTTTCTCTTCTTCTAAATTTGCAATAGCATCATTTCGTGTTCGTGGCGAAACATAAACGTTTTCAAAGAGTGGAGCACGAGTTTCATACGCACCGTTCAAGAAGAAATAATTTCTTCCATTCAGTTTATAAGTTGCTCCACCTTTCGCACCATACGTGCTGAAGTTTTCTTTTTTCGAATCTCCAAATGAACTATTCGCAAAGATTCCGTTTCTGTATTTTCCAGTTCTGTAAAACTCCGTGGAGGCAACGTGGAATGCAGCAAAGAAATCAACTCGGTTAAATTTGAACTGAGCTTGTGCCCAACCCATGTTTTTGTTTACGGTAGAAACATAGTCGTAGCCAAATTTATCACCTTCCTTTAATATTCGATTGGGTGTATCTAAATTGTTTTGAAGTGCTTCACTGGAATCTGGAAAATCTTGCTCTGCCCATTGATTCAAATCAACGTAGAATTCTCCACCCAAAAGATCACCAACCCGTTTATAGTTTTCTGATTTTTGACTTTGAGCCAATATTCCGGCACTCAAAACAACATGATCGCTAATTACTTGATTATAGTTCATCGCAAAGGTGAGACGCTTATTTTCAGTTACGCGCTCTTCAATGATATAACGTGAACGCTTACCCGAAATATTGTTCCCCGTAATTCCATTGGCATCAAAAACCGTTTCGTTTGAATTTTGATTGGTATTGTAAATACTTTCCCAATCTACTTGACGATAGTTCTCATCGGTCTGCCATAAATGGGTAGCTTGTGCTTTTAAATCAGGATCCGTAATATAACTTGGTAAGCGACGGTAATAATCAGGACGAGGATCCGTAGCATTAAACCAATCGAATCCACTTAAGCTTGTCATTCCATATTGATAACCGATCGATGTTTCTAGTTCCGATTTCGGATTTATTTTCCATTCATGACTCAAAATAGTCAATGGTTGTTGTTGACGAGCGTGACGCGCATTACGCACTTTTCCATTCTGATATCCCCAGTTAGGATTGTAATAATTAGATCCCGCTAAATCGTAAGCTTCTTGAACAGCAGGATTAGCGCGACCATTCAATGTGTTTGCACCAAGATGTGTTAAGCTTAATGAATGATTATTTCCAAAACGTTTTTCAATCGATCCATACCACGACCATCCATCTGTAAAAGTTCCAGGTACATAATTCTCTTCACCCCAACGACGTGACATAGAAGCAGCAAATGCCCATCCTCCCGCTAATAATCCAGAACCATAGGAAGCCATCAATCGATTATTGTAAGTACGATTTGAATTCGCATAACTCAATGAAAATTGTTTACGTTGCTTTGAAGCGCGAGAATCAATACTAAATGATCCATCTAAACTTCCATACGTGTAATTGGAAGGATTTAATCCAAATGTAGCTTCGCGACTACGTGTTACATCATTCAATCCAGCCCATGATCCAAATAAAGTTCGGCTGCTTGAAAGATCTTCAGCAGGGATACCATTCATCAATGTTAAGTTTTCATTGTCATATCCACGATTTCTAAATCGACCTGCACTAAAATTAAATGCGGCTGCACTTGCAAAAGGATCGCGGCTTGCCGATAAAACTCCGGCTACACTCGGTGAAGAACCTTCACGAGTATCACTATCGCTGAGCGTAATGGTAGGTAAGTCTTGAGAGTTAGTTTGTGAATTTTCAGCGTGAATAGCAGAGAGAGGACCTAAGTCTAGCGAGGTAGAATTAACTTCTACTTCTTGAACTGTTTTATCATAACCTTCAGAAGTAACCTCCAAAGTATATTTTCCAAAAGGTACATTCTTGAATTCAAAAGCTCCTATGGAAGAAGTTTGTGTGGTTATCGTAGTAGTGCCGATTAATGAAACTTGAGCGTCTATCAATGGAGATCGAGTATCATTATCTTGTAAGATCCCTTTCACCATACCATTCTGCGAGAAGGCCGAGGAAGAAAGTAAAAAGAAGAAACTTAGTATGAGGGGAGGAATGCGCATATAATTTGTATTCTAGATAATTAGGGAGGGCAAAAGTACTTAATACTATCGTGAGATTTGTCGTTTTGGGTGATTAGACATTTATTTTTTTATTAAATTATTAAGAATAGTCATATCATACCTGCATTTCTTAGTTTTGTGATCTGTATAATGAAAAAAATCGCCTTTATCTCCCTCTCTATTTGGCTGCTTTTGGCAGTTGGATCTTCCGCAAATGCTCAGGATAAGCAATATTCTGTGTCTGTTGTTGGCTTCTATAATCTTGAAAATCTGTTTGATACGATAAACCAACCCGATGTTAACGATGAGGAATTTACGCCGGATGGAGCTAATCTATATACTCCTATTGTTTATAAGGATAAGCTTAGCAAACTTGAGCAAGTATTGAGTGATATCGGAACTGATTTTACGCCTGATGGTCTCTCTGTATTTGGTGTTGCTGAGATTGAGAATGAATCTGTACTTAAGGATTTAGCAAATCAACCAAAGCTTAAACCACGTAACTATCAAATCGTTCACTACAATAGTCCCGATTTTCGTGGAATTGATGTAGCGCTCATGTATAATCCAAAATATTTAAAAGTCATTTACTCTCAAAGCCTTAACGTGCCCTTGAAAGGTAGTGATGGAACTCCTCGACCAACTAGAGATGTACTTTATGTGTATGGAATGTACAATGGAGAGCCGATGCATTTTTTTGTGAATCACTGGCCATCGCGAAGAGGAGGTGAAGAAGCTTCTGCTCCTGGTAGAGCCATGGCTGCACAAGTAGCTAGAACTTGTATCGATTCTATCATGAAAGATAATCCTAATGCTAAAGTAGTTTTAATGGGTGATTTGAATGATGATCCCGTGAGTCCGTCGGTTGCAAAAGTATTAAAGTCGAGTGGTGAAAAAGAAAAAATTAAACAAAGTGAATTGTATAATCCTTGGGTGAGTTATTACAAAGAAGGAATAGGTACCTTAGCGTATAATGATGCATGGAATTTGTTCGATCAAATTATCGTTTCAGAGGCATTTCTTCCAAAAAGTCAAACTGGTTTTTTCTTGCACAAGGCATTAATTTATAAAAAGGAATTTATGATTCAAGATTCCGGTAGGTATAAAGGCTATCCTAAACGTACTTATGATTTTTCAGTTTATTTGGGAGGATACTCGGATCATTTTCCGACATATTTAGTTTTGTTAAAAAGTAAGTAAAACAAATTGTTGTTGATGGATTTAATTATTGTTCGACATGCTAAATCCTTGCATGAGGAGTATATCTCAAGAGATATAGAACGTCATCTTTTCGAGAGAGGATATTCCGATGCGTCACTTTCTGCAGATTGGTGTATCGTCAATAAATTGAAACCAGATTTTATCTTAAGTAGCCCCGCTATTCGTGCTTTTAGTACTGCTCTGATTTTTGCCAATAAATTTGGGTTTTCACCTGAGAAAATAGAATTGAAGAATGCTATTTATGAAGCTACAACTCAAAGTTTGTTGTTGGTGCTGGAAGAAGCAATGATAAAAGAAGGGACTTACATGCTTTTCGGGCATAATCCCGGACTTACTGATCTTATCAATTATTTATGTGGGCATGTTTGCGTGAATTTACCCACATCAGCCGTGGTTCATATTCGTTTGAATAAAGAGATTTCTAAGAGATGGACAGAAGGTGCTTCTGAGGTAATTCAGAAGTTTTCAGGGCATAAATCATTTTAATTTATTTAACATTAACTTTATATTGGATTGATGAATTAGTCTTTCCTTTGCAAATTCTTATGAAATAATAATTATTTCATATTGACATAATATTAAAACGACCTACTATCATGGAAAAATTAAGTAGAAAACAAATTGAATCGCAATTAATACAAGAAATTACTGCTTTATTGTCGAAGACAAATGGTAAAGCTGCTCAAAAAATTGAAAAGCAAATTAAGGCGGCTTCAAAAGATTTAGTAAAAAAATTATCTAAGAAAATTGAGCAAGCCGAGGCAAAAGCTACTCAGGTAGCAAAGAAGCAAGCGGAGATTTTAAAGAAAGCGACAGCTGCTGTAGCAAAAAAGAAAGCTCCTAAGAAAGCTCCTAAAAAAGCAGCGAAGAAGGCAGCCAAAAAAAATAAAGTATCTGCTAATTCAAAAGTAGTAAGCAGAAAAAATATTAAATTACCTACAGCGCGTAAACGTAAGAAGTAATTCTCCTTTATGAAAGGTAAACATTTTTTATTAGTAAATCGCGACATTAGTTGGTTGTCATTTAATGATCGCGTTTTGCAGGAAGCGAACGACCCTTCCGTTCCTTTGTTGGAGCGCATGAAGTTTTTGGGGATTGTTTCAAATAATAGAGATGAGTTTTTTAGAGTGCGTATCGCTACCATCAAAAGGATGGCAAGGTTGGGAAAACAAGGTGCACAAATTATGGGTGAAGATCCTGTTGCATTATTGGATTCAATTCAAGAAGTAATTATTCGTCAACAAGAAGAGTTTGATAATAGTTATGGCAACTTGTTGCGCGAATTGGAACTGGCAGGAATCTTTATTGTGAATGAAAAACAATTAAAGCCCGATCAAAGTGAATTCACTCGACAGTTTTTTAGAGAGCAAGTGCTCCCAACCTTGGTTCCGATTTTGCTCGATAATGTAACCGAATTCCCCTATCTCCGTGATCGTAGTATTTATTTTTTAGTGATCATGCATCACAAAAATGGAAAAGAGCGATATGCCTTGGTGGAAATTCCAACACATATTCTTCCTCGATTCGTTGTGATCCCTAAGGAGAATAAATACATTATTTTGATTGATGATATTATCCGATATTCTTTGGATGATTTGTTTTTTAGTTTTGAGTACGAACGAATCAGTGCCTATACCATCAAACTCACTCGCGATGCGGAATTGGATATTGAGAATGATGTTACCAAAAGTTTAATTAAAAAAGTTTCAGAAAGTGTAAAGAGAAGGAAGAAGGGGCAACCTGTCCGACTAATTTACGACGAGGAAATGCCAGAATCGGCAATCACTTATTTAATGAAACGTATTAAGTTTGGGAAAGGTGATCAACCGATTCCAGCTGGACGTTATCATAATTTTGTTGATTTTATTAAGTTTCCTTCGCTCAATAAACCCGAGTTGTTTTCTAAGAAAGTGCAGCCGCTTTCTCATCCTGAATTACTGCCTAAACATAGTGTGTTGAAAGTAATTAAGGAAAAAGATATCCTACTTTCTTTTCCGTATCAAAGTTATCATCACATCATCGATGTTTTGCGCGAAGCTTCCATGGATCCGAAAGTGCTCAGCATTGAAATTACTTTGTATCGACTCAGCGAAGATTCGCATGTGGTGAATGCGTTGATTAATTCTATTCGTAATGGAAAGCAAGTGACCGTTGTGGTAGAGTTACAAGCGCGCTTTGACGAAGAAAATAATATCAAATGGACCAATCGTTTAAATGAAGAAGGAGCTAAAGTAATTTACGGTGTGCCCGGATTGAAAATGCACAGTAAGCTTTTTCTAATTCGTAGAATGGAACATAACAAAGAAGTACTGTATGCCCATATTGGCACTGGTAATTTTAATGAAGTAACAGCCAAGCTTTATTGTGATCATAGTTTACTCACTGCCGATAAAAGAATTACAGAGGAAGTAGCCAAGGTGTTTAAATTTTATATCGACAATTATAAAACCGGTACTTATAAACATCTCCTTGTTTCTCCATTTTTTACTAGAAAAAAATTGTTGCTTTTTATTCAAACAGAGATTGATAATATTAAGAAGAAAAAAGAAGCCTGGATGTTTTTAAAGATGAATAGTCTGACAGACCCAGAATTGATAAAGAAGTTGTACGAAGCCAGTCAAGCAGGAGTGAAGATCCGCATGATTATTCGTGGCATCTGTTCACTCGTTCCTGGACAAAAAGGCACAAGTGAAAATATTGAAGTAATCAGTATCGTGGATAAGTATTTGGAGCATGCACGCGTTTTTATTTTTGCAAATGACAACGATCCTCGATTTTATTTAGCTTCCTTCGATTGGATGACTCGAAATATTGATTTTCGTTCGGAAGTTGGTGTACCTGTCTATGATAAAATCTTGCAGAAACAATTGCTGGATATTATGGAATTGCAGTGGAGCGATAATTCCAAAGCACGTTATATCGACGAAAGTCAAAGTAATCGATACAAAAAAATTGATTTGAAAAATAAAGTGCGAGCCCAAGATGCTATTTATAAATACCTTGCACCTAAAGAAAAATTAAAGTAGTGGTGCTAATACTATTTTATATTAAATATCCTTACTTTTCAAGTCTGAATAATTCCTAGAAAATCTTGAGATTCGCTTCCATTGATATTGGTTCAAATGCCGTTCGGCTGTTACTCTGTAATGTTTACGAGAGTGACGATGAGCCTGTGTTTAAAAAAGCGGAGTTGGTGCGTATGCCCATCCGACTAGGAGAAGATGTTTTTCGTACAGGTCGTATTTCTGAAGAGAAGAAAGTGAAACTAGCCAAATGCATGAAGGCTTATAAGTTGTTGATGGATGTGTTTGGTGCGCTTGATTACAGAGCCTGTGCTACTGCAGCTATGCGCGAAGCTTCTAACTCAGCAGAAGTGATTCGTTATGTGAAGCAGGAAAGTGGAATTTCAATTGAGGTGATTGACGGAAAAACTGAAGCGCATATTATTTATTCAAATCATATCGCCGAGCATTTGTCGATGGATGAGTCGTATTTGTACATTGATGTGGGTGGAGGAAGTACCGAATTGACTTTGTTTTCGAAAGGAAGAACCATCGCTGCCCAATCGTTTAATGTGGGAACCATCCGACTGCTGCACAATCAGGTAGACAGGGATGTTTGGAATTATTTTAAAGATTGGATAAAATACAATTGTAAAGATTATCATCCGCTCACTGCCATTGGTTCCGGTGGAAATATTAATAAGATCAATAGGATGGTTGATCGAAAGGAGAAGAAATCGCTTTCTTATCAAAAAATTTTAGAGACGTATTATTTGTTAAAAGAGTTCACCATCGATGAAAGAATCACAAAGTTGGGATTGAATCCAGATCGTGCCGATGTGATTGTTCCAGCTGCCAAAATATTTTTAACGGTGTTGGAAGAGGCGGATATTGATAAAATTGTGGTTCCACAAATTGGATTGTCGGATGGAATTATCCATCTTTTGTATGAAAAGCATTCGGTTGCTTAAGTGAAATTGTAAAATCCTTTTTAGTTTTTAAGTTTTATTGCCAATTCTACGATATCTCTTTCTCTTGCTATTTCATCTGTCAACTCTTTTTCTGAGGGAAGATAAGTTTTGTATTTAGAAGCGAAGATGTGTTTGTTATCGTTTAATAAACTGTATTTAGCTACTGTTTTATTTTTATCAGCACACAAGATTAGTCCAATTGTTGGATTGTCATTTTCTTGGCGTATCGTATCTTCAAAAATTCTAACATACATATCCATTTGCCCGACATCTTGATGTGTTAGTTTTCCTGTTTTTAAATCAATCAGCAAAAAGCATTTCAAGATATAATTATAAAATACCAGATCAATATAAAAATGGTCTCCTTCTAAACTTATTCGTTGTTGTCTTGCTACAAAGGAAAATCCTCGTCCTAATTCCAATAAAAAATCTTGCAATTTATCTATAATGGCTTGTTCAAGTTCTTGTTCATAGAACTTTGTGTTGGGTTTCAAGTCTAAGAAATCCAACACATATGGATCTTTGATGTAGTCTTTGGGTTGCAAAACAATCTTTTTCTTTTCTGCCTCACTTTTAACCATACTTTTCCCTTCATCTCCTTTTGTCATTATCATTCGTTCAAAATACAAGCAGTTTATCTGCCTTTCTAATGTTCTTGTGCTCCAGTTGCAATTAATGCATTCTTCCATATAAAATGTCCTTGCATTTTTACTTTCTACCTTTAAAAGTAGGCGATAATGCGTCCAGCTTAATTCTCCACGCAGTGCGTGGAGAATCTTAAAAGTATTGAAGAACTGTCTATTATATAATCGTTAGTTGCAGGGCTATGACAACCATCTCAATAAAAAAAGACCTATCATTTCTGACAGGTCTTTATTCTTCAACTTGGTTACGTTATCCGAAGACAAGAGGCTTGACCAAGCATCACCCTACAAAAGTACCTGTATTTGAGGAAATTTGCAAGCTAAAACATGAAATTTAGAGACTTTAGGCAATATTTCTCAGCGGCAAGAGTAAATCGATATTTACTTGCGACGGGTAACTCAACAAGTAAGGCCGTTAAACTCTATAAAGCTAATCTAAAGGTATCACAGGCATTTCATCCCATACTTGGGATATTTGAAGTTGTTTTGCGAAATAGGCTCAACGACATTTTAACTTCTCATTTTACAGACCCTGATTGGATAATAAATCAAAAAAATGGTTTTATGTCTGACCCGTCATTAAGATTTACATACAAACGAACCGGACAGCAAAAGATTAATGATTTTTTAAAGAGAGAGATAATTAAAGCAGAGAAGAGACTTCAAAAGACAAGGACGCCAATTACAAGTGGTAAAATAATTGCTGAACAATCATTAGGCTTCTGGACTGACTTATTTGAAGTACATCATTATCGCTTGTTAAAAGGTAAACCAATTCAAATTTTTCATTTATTACAAGCGGGACACGGAAGAAAGGAAGTGAATGAAGAATTGGATAATGTGAGGCGTTTTAGAAATAGAATTAATCATAATGAACCAATTTGCTTTAATGGAAATGTTGTAGATTTTACTGAAGCATTAGAAGTTCACAAATCTATAATCAAATTACTAACTTGGATTGACCCTGAAATTATTAAACTTATTGCAAACTTAGACAAAGTAGAAAAGACGATTGAAAATACAAAAAAGTTATAAAGCTCTAACTAATAATTGGCGTATTTCTAATTTTAGTACCATAAAGTTTAGTCAATTGAAATACTTTTAATTCTCAGTTGTTCTAATTTGATTTACGCTTTCCATCTCTTCAATAATCTTCACTTCCATCAAAGGATGAATAAAATATTTATGTTTCGTTTGAAGATCGAAACACTCAAAGTTTTTGCGGAGTTGATGTCCTTTAATAAATTGTTGTCCGTTACGTGTAGTGAATGATGCTTTAAAAGGAATTTCATCTAAATGAATCCATTCATCGTTGTAGGTATTGTGAACATGCAATGCTTTCATCAAATTCACATCACCACAACTGCTAGCGGCTGGATTTCGCATATAGCCAACGACAGCTTTTGCAATTTCTTCAGGAAATATTTTCCGCTCTAAAAATCCATACATCAAATGTTGAAATTCTCTTTTCCATTCCATGCCATGCGGAGCTACTGAATTTCCAAAGCGTAAAAAGCAAGTGAGATGGGCTACTTCATGCGTAAATGTGATTAAGAAAGCGTAAGGGTTTAAGTCGTGGTTGATGGTGATGGTATGACTTTTTCCCTCGTGAGGTGGACGGTAATCGCCCAGTTTGGTTTGTCGGCTTTTCTTGATGCGAACTCGGATGCGATATTTTTGAATCCAATCAAAACAAGTATCCACCGCATCGGCCGGAATGTATTTTCCAAGCGCTTTTCTTAAATCTTCTGCTGTTACTGCCTTCGCCATAATCTATCTTCAGCAAATTTAGGAAATTGAAAGAAAAATTCTAGTTACTGAAATAATAAAATTTCTTTATCAATTACTTCAACAACTGATAAGCCAAAAAACTACTCAGCCAAGCTAATGCCGACATATAACCAAATTGTAAAATAGGCCATTTCCACGATCCTGTCTCGCGTTTCACTACGGCCATGGTGCTCATGCATTGCATAGCAAAAGCGTAAAACAACATCAACGACCATCCAACAGCGGCAGTATATCGAGGTTCGCCCGTTTCCTGGTTGATCTCTTTGCGCATTTTTTCTTTTACGGTCTTGGTGTCGGCATCATTTTGTCCCACGCTGTAAATGGTACTCATGGTTCCCACAAATACTTCGCGCGCTGCAAACGAGGTAACCAATGCAATTCCAATTTTCCAATCAAATCCTAAGGGTCGAATAACGGGCTCAATAAAATGTCCGAGCTTACCTGCATAAGAAGCCTCTAACATTTTGGATTGAACAACATAAAGTTCGGCTTGTTTGCTTTCTCCTCCTTGATTCAATTCCAAAGCTTGTTTTTCGAGTTGGTCAAATGTATTCCCCGGACCTCGTGACGATAAAAACCAAAGAACAATGCTGATGGCAATGATAATTTTTCCAGCATCAAAAAGAAAGATCCTCACTTTTTCAGTGATGGAATATAAAATATTTTTCCAGCGTGGCATTCGGTAAACCGGAATCTCCATGATGAAATAGGCTTTTTCTTTTTGCTTGATGAAATTTTTGAACAGTGCTGCGGATGCTAATGCCGCTATAAATCCAATTAAGTACAGTGACATCATCACCATGCCTTGCAATCCAATAAAACCTAAAACCAGTTTTTGCGGAACCACCAATGCAATAAGCAAAGTATACACCGGAAGTCGCGCCGAGCAGCTCATCAACGGAAGCACGAAGATAGTGATCAATCTTTCCTTCCAACTTCCAATGGTTCGTGTTGCTAAGATCGCAGGAACCGCACAGGCTGATCCGCTAATCAATGGAATTACGGATCGTCCATTCAATCCAAATTTACGCATGAGCTTGTCCATCAAAAAACTGACACGCGCCATGTAGCCGGTGTCTTCCAGTATCGCAATGAACATAAACAAAAATGCAATTTGCGGAATGAAAATGACAATGCCACCCACACCTGCTAATATCCCATCTACAAATAAATCATTCAATACTCCAGCAGGTAAAGCTTCTCGACAAATATCACTGATGTTGGCAAAGGTTTCATCAATAAAATTCATGGGGAATTCTGCCAACGTAAAAATAGCTTGGAAGATTAAAAATAAAATGAAAAGGAAAATAACAAATCCCCAAACGGGATGCATCAAGAATCGGTCGATGTGTTGAGAGTTCGAATGCTTCTTTTTACTTTCTCCTTTTGTTACCGAATGAAGTAGTACATCTTGAATCACTTTGTAGCGTTCCAAGGTTTCAAACGATTTTAGATTTTCTAAATCGACACTGTCAACAGCAACACATGAAATTGCTTTTTCATTTTGCTCTTTAGTAAAATGAAAATCATCAATCGATTCAATATGATGCGCAATTTGTAGCGCCGTATAATTACTTTTTAAATAGAGAATCTCTTTTAATCCATTCAATAATTTAGGAGCAAGATTAGATGTTTCAAAAATATCATTGATCGGAACAGGAATCGAACCCAGCAATACCTGTTTCAATTCTTCAATGCCTTCTTCATTGCGCGCATTGATGGGAATAACACGAACTCCTAATCTTCTTTCTAATTCATCGAGCTTAATGGTGATCAATTGTTTCTTCACCATGTCCATCATATTCAATGCGAGGACACATGGAATTTTTAAATCGATGATTTGACTGGCTAAGAATAAACTTCGTTTTAGGTTGGTACCATCTACCAGTAAAACAACAATGTCGGGATGACTTTCGTTGAGTGGATCACATAATACTTCAAAAGGAATTCTTTCGTCGGGCGACTTCGGATATAAACTATAGGTGCCCGGTAAATCAATAATTTCAAACGAAGTGGGTTCGCCTGTATTCGAATTATAAAATCGGCAATGTCCTGTTTTCTTTTCGACAGTGACACCCGGAAAGTTGGCTACTTTTTGATTGAGTCCAGTGAGTACATTAAAAAGTGAACTCTTACCGCTGTTTGGATTTCCGGCGAGTGCAACTTTTACATAACGCTTAGGGGTATCCGAAGTTATTGGATAGGAGGAAGACAAAACAAAATACTACACAAGTGGTTTAACAACGATTGATTCCGCTTCTTCCATACGAATTCCAAGCGTAGACCCATTTAAAAGGATGGCCATTGGGCAACCAAATGGTGCAAAACGATCGATGGTGATTGTCTCACCCGGTAAGCATCCCATCTCTAAAAGCTTTTGTTTTATCACTTCATCATTGAATGAATCAATGATCGCACTTTCTCCTTTGAGTAAATTTGACAATCGCCTAGTTCCAACTTGCATAACCTCTCTTGTTTAGAATCATTCTAAATATGATGCTAAGATATAAATCCACAACTATTATCAAACCAACTAAAATCATTTCTTTTGTAAATAATTGAAAAACAATCTTCTGAATCACATGATTCTTCTCAACTTGGAAGTGTTTTCCCCGCTTTGTTCCCCTTTTCCATACTCCAATTGGGGCAATGACACTTTTTATTCTGTGTTTTACAAGCACTCAACCCCAGCGAAAAAAGGAGAATAAACAAAAGAAATAGCCTGCTCTTTGATTTCATTTCTCAAAGATAGGAAGATTGGGAGAAAATATAACTCGTTTTGGGTGCGGGGAGGGTGAGGTTTGTAAACATTTGTAAAGTCTAAATAGTTTAATGCAATGAGAACGCAACAATATCACTTAAAGGTATTACAATTCAATCATAATACATTAAATTTACAAAGAGTTTTAGGTCTCTTTCTTTATGGATGATTCTTTTAAAATGGAATTAGGTTTATTAATTATTCAACAAGCTAAATTGATTTACTATTAAGAATCGCGCTTATGCAAAATTGAAATAACATGATCAAATTGACAAAATTATTTGCATTGCTTTTAGTAATTCTAGTTAGTGGTTGTAAGAAATGTGAAGATGATGATATTTCTAAAGACCCTTGTTTAGAGTATAAGTCTACTTCAGCAAATTTTAAAATTGAAGAAGAGTTTAAGGGAAAATGGTTCGAATCAGATACTGTAATTTGTAATTCCGATATTCATTTTACGGCCGAACAGGCGGGACCTGGATATAGTTATGAATGGCACATTGGAAATGATCCGCGAACTTTTGGCACAAAACAAGTAATGCTTTTTTTTAGTACTCCAACGGTGATTAATGTTCAATTAATTGTTAGAAGGACACCAAGCATCAACTGCGATCCAGATGACGATGGTATTGACACTATTAACAAAACTATGGTAGCTATAGAATTTTTTACTGGATATCCAGGTACTCTATACCCAGGATTTGTTGGTAATTATCTTGGCCACTATTCCAATAAACCTAACGAGGCCATTACACTTTCCATTAGATCTTCTTACTTTAATACTCCGGTTTCAGATTCAATATTTGAAATAACAAATTACCCAATCAATAATTGTAATGATCCACAATTTCGATCATTCTTTTTTAATTATTCTTTCCGTGCAGTAAGACTATACTCGGGACCGTCTGTTATCAATGTTAGTTGTATTAACACTACAGATTCTTGGGCAATTGTTGATACATCAGGAAGATACTTAAGAATAGATTTCAAAACAGAAGATACACTTGGTAATTTAATTCCAACTTACTTTATTGGAACGAAACAATAAAATCTAAATTCATAATTACTCATTAAATTGAAAAATACACTTATCTTCTTTATTCTAATACTAATTACTAAATCACCATGCCCAGCTCAATTCACCGACCGTGTATGGTGTTTTGGTGATTCAGTTAAAATGGAATTTACTGGTGGAGGTGTGAGTATTAATAATCCTTCTGGATTATTTGCGGAAAAACCTTCATCTGCAATTTGTGATTCCTCAGGTACGCTATTAGTTTATGTTGGAACTCATTCAGCACAACCATTAATAAGCAACTCTTATATTGGGGCTATTTATGATGTTAATGATCAGATTATTAACAATGGAGATAGTATTAATTTAGAACCACAAGATGTCAGCGGCACACTAATATTACCTATGGGGTCTGCTGATTCTAATTATCTTGTATTTCATCACAAAACATATCAGACTATTACAAATTATTTTTATTTGTGGAGTTTAGTTTCTACTTCTAATGGTATATATAATGTTATTTCGAAAAACAATTTATTGTCTTCAATTAGTTTTGCTGGAAAATTAGCAGCAGTTAAACATGGAAACGGAATTGATTGGTGGCTCGTAACTCACACTGTTGATGCTGATACTTTTTATATTTATTTAGTAGATTCAGCTGGTATACATTCACCATTAAAACAAACAATTGGTTCATCTTATTCCATTATTAATCCTTACCAGGGAATTGAAGGAGAATTAAGTTTTTCAAAATTTGGAAATTATTTGGCTGCAGTTGGTGTAGAAATTATTGACGTTTTTAATTTTGACAGATGTGATGGTATCTTAAGTAATTATCAAAATTTAATGACTCAACCCCTCAATCTTCCAGATAAGCGTTATTGGTCTTGTTCTTTTTCTCCCAATGAAAGATATTTTTATACTTCTAATTTATCTTTTCAGAATCCACCAGGGAATAATATTCAAAACACTTTACAGTTTGACATGCAGGCGGTATCTGTTTTAAGTTCCAGATGCACTGTTTTTAACATAGCAAGCGACTATGTTACATGGCAACACCAATTGGGACCTGACGGTAAAATATATATGGCAAGAGGAAGTTTACAGTTTCCAACTTTTGTGACAGACACTGGATCTACTTATTTAGCAGTCATAGAAAACCCAAATGATTCTTGCCCTGGATTAATCTTTAACTTGTATGGTCAAGATTTAGGAGGTAGACGTAGTCTTGGAAGCTTACCCAATAATCCCAATTATGAACTGGGAAGATTAGAACCTAATGGGTGCAGTACAGCAATTGTTGAACATTCATCCACTTCACCTCCCTGGATAGTTTACCCAAATCCAGCTAGTGAAATAATAAACATTCAATCCAATAGTTTAAGTGGATTAACTGGAAACTTGCGGCTTGTTTCTTATACAGGTCAAGAATTGTATAATACAAATTTGAAAGGCATAATGAAATTAAGTATTCCTACTACACAATTTTCCAGTGGGCTGTATTTATTTATTTTTGAAAGCCAAGGGAAAAGATGGAGTCAGCGTATTGTTATTGAATAGTATTAAAGATATCAAAAGTGCAAAGCAAGTTACAATTAATACTGCAAAGTATGCTAGTGGTATTTATACGATAAAAGCTAGTATTGAAGGAAAAGTAATAACATCCAAATTTATAATTGCTCATTAATTTGAAAAAATCAATTGTCTTATTTCTTTTGATTTTAATCTCTAAATCACCATGCCTTGGTCAATTTACCGACCGGGTATGGTGCTTTGGAGATTCTGTGAAGATGGATTTTACCAGTGGTGGGTTGATTGTAAACAACCCTTCTGGTTTGTTTTCAACATTTCCAGCTAGTTCAATCTGTGACTCTTCTGGCATCTTAATGTTTTACGTAGGAACTCATACCACTCAACCAACATTGAAAAGTTCTTATGTTGGGGCTTTATTTAACACTAATGATTTTATAATAAATAATGGAGATAGTTTGAATATTGAAAGTCATGACATTAATGGACCGATTATTTTACCTATAGATTCACTTGATTCTAATTTTATAATAGTACATCACTCTAGATACCAATCACTTTCTAGTTATAATTATTTGTGGAGTTTGTTGTCTTATACCAATGGTTTATACTATTTAGTATCGAAGAATAATGTATTGTCTTCAACGAGTTCAGCTGAAAAATTAGCAGCCGTAAAGCATGGAAATGGTAAAGATTGGTGGCTTATTACGCACACAATTGAAGCCGATACATTTTATGTATATTTAGTTGATTCCAATGGAATTAACCTCCCAATTAAACAAAGGATTGGTTCCTATTACTCAATAAACTTTCCTTATCAAGGATTAAACGGTGAGATGGTGTTTTCTAAATTTGGAAATTATTTAGCTGCAGTAAGTACTGAAACAATTGATGTATTTAATTTTGATAGGTGCAGTGGGGTTATTAGTAATTTTCAAAATTTAATGACCGCACCAGTTAATTTACCAAATAAAAAGTATTTTGCTTGTTCTTTTTCTCCCAATGAAAGATATTTTTACACTTCAAATCAATCAGTATTTAATCCACTAGGAAGCAACATTCAACACACTTTACAATTTGATATGAATGCTGCTTCAATTGTAAATTCGAGGTGTACGGTTTTTAACATAGCAAGCGACTATGTTACATGGCAACACCAATTGGGACCTGACGGTAAAATATATATGGCAAGAGGAAGT
>JANOPQ010000102.1:0-34816 GCA_031421935.1 Bacteroidota bacterium
CTATGACTGTATGGCTGGCTGCTATCCACTATTTTGCTAATGCCACACCTACATTTCCAGAGCCTATAATTGATATTTTCATTTCCTTATGCTTTTAATGGGTTTACATGATAATGATACCAATGGTACGTTTATTCTAGCCCAATAAGTATACTGTATTCTACCAACCTAAACATACTTATTATTTACTTTGTAGCTTAAGACCGAAGCCGTTTGTTAATAGATGTGGACTATTTTATATCTTCACTCACAAAATGCTCACCAGTCAATTAAGAGACTTGGAAGCGGAAGGGTTTATTAGCCGAGAGGTTTTTCTAGTCGTTCCACCAAAGGTGGAGTATTCCATCACAGAAAGAGGTCAGCGAGCTATTGTGTTGATTGAAACTATACGAAATTATGGATTAGAACTGATGAATGAATTTGGAGTTGAGCACGCTAAAATCTCAAAAAAGAGGGCGGAAAAGTATAAGTTTCGTTAAATGCACACTGTTTTACAAGTTATAAAGTTAACCCAAATTTGTACGCCATGGCAGCATACACAACAATATAACATTCACTATATACATTAAAATAAGTACAATGGAAAATAAACAAGACAACACTAAAATACTTAAAAGTAGGTATATACCAACTGCTGAATTTTATAGCCAAATTATTGACAGTTTACAAGATTATTCCATTTTTACATTAGACAAAGAATTCATCATAAATAGTTGGAGTTCTGGCTCGACAAAAATATTTGGTTATGAAACAGACGAAGTTGTTGGACAACAATTTGATTTAATATTTACTGAAGAAGACATAAAAAATGGTATTCCCCAAAGGGAAATCGAAACAGCTTTAAAAGAAGGCAGAGCAACAGATAATAGATGGCATATTGCTAAAGACAAGAGCCTGTTTTATGCTTATGGCTTGGTTTTTCCACTCACTGGTTTAGATGGAGAGTTGTTGGGTTATGTAAAAATTTTGCGGGACTTAACCGAAAGGAAACAATCAGAAGATGCAATAAAAAAATATGTCAAGGAATTAGAAGAACTAAATACACATAAAGAGAGTGTTCTTGCCATACTTTCACACGACTTAAGAAGTCCTCTTTCATCTATTATTGGAACAGCAAAATATTTGAAAGAAAATTTTCATAAAATGAAAACGGATACTGTCCAGGAAATGCTCGACTTACTTTACAAATCATCTACTGATGAACTAGAGATGTTAGATTATTTAGTAGAATGGGCAAGAATAAAATACGCATCAGAGGTGTTTTCCCCTACAAAAATAAAACTAGCAGAATACATTAATAAAGTGTTTGAAACTTTAAACGAAACGGCTTCAATAAACGCTATCAATCTTCATCACGAAATTGAAGAGAATACTACTGTATTTGCAGATAGTAAAATGTTAATTTCCATTATTCAAAATATCGTTTCAAATGCTTTAAGACATACAGGAAAAGGAGGGACAATAACTGTTTCAGCAAAAAGCAAAGATGACAAAATTATTGTTCAGGTTAAGGACACTGGAATTGGAATGTCGAAAGAAATTATGGCAAGACTTTTTACACCACAAATGAAAACTCTTTCAGAAACAAGAAAAAAGGATAAGGGTGCTGGAATTGGATTATTATTGGTAAAAGGATTTTTAGAAAAAAATGGTGGTGAAATATGGGTAGAAAGTATTGAAGGCGAGGGTTCATCTTTTTATTTTACATTACCCATTGAGAAGCCATTATATAAAATTGGTAGTTCAGACGAAATTATGTTTGACGAAAGTGCGTAATACAAAGATGGATGAACGACATGGAAATAGCCATTTCATGCACAGCACACCTACTTAGTGGTTCCTGCATTCGTATTTCCATCCATCCTCAACACTTCAATCACGATAAACAAGCTTTTATTGCTTTGATGGTGCTACACATATTTCCTCACGTGTGGTAAAGCCAGAAAATAGTTTTATTGTTTAATAATTTTCTTGATAATTTGTTGACCAGCAACTGTCACTTTTAATAAATAAATTCCGATGGGCAAAGTATCATTTAAATTCAGTTTTATTTTTTCGTTTTCGCGAAGATTGGTAAACGTTTGTGAAAATGTTTTACTTCCATTCATTAAATACAAATCAACGAGGACTGTGTTACTTGCAGCTTGATTGAGTTGTAGATATATCTTGTCATGGAAAGGATTTGGAAAAAGTTCAATATTTAAACGGGAAGTATATTCATTTGTAGAAGTAGTATTGCACAAATCACATGTTTTTTGAAAAACAATACTTGTGTCTGATGTAATCAGCGTGTCAAATTGGGCTCCTGAGAAGCAATCACCTTTCAATTCATATTTTAACCAAGGAAGTAAGTAGCGATTAATAATACTGTGCTGTTCTGCCCTCGTAATCGTTGGTTGAGGACTGCATGTTGCTTCACCAAAACTGCACAGGAAATTATTGTCAGCCATCTGGCAATGACTTCCACCAGTAATACTTATAAAAGTTTTACACCCGCTTTGCAAAGAGTCATACATGGGTATTTGATTAGTTGGCGGTGGGGTAACACAATCATTACCTCCCGCTAAAATGAGGGAAGGAATGGTTAGGCTTGCTGCTGCTTGTATTGCAGATGGATTAGTTTCGGCGGGTGCAAGAGTCGCTAACGATTTCACTAACGGACTATATTGCGCGGCGAGAAAAGCAGAACCGCCGCCCATACTATGTCCCATTACGCAGTTCATGGAATCAATACGATTATAAAACAACGAAGAAACATTTTGACCAAGCGCAGTTAATTCAGCAATCACAAATGCGATGTCTTTTCCAAACTCGGTATGTGAAGGTGCTAAACCTGTTTCTGTTTTAGGGAATGCAATAATAAATCCTGCTGGTACCACGGCATCCCAGATATTTTGATAAGCGCTCCATGTCATTACAAACCCATGTCCAAAACTAATGACTGGAAATTTATCATTGTTAGCAGTGGTCATCGGTACATTGTTTCCTGCCACATCAGCAGGATAATATACTTCAGTTGGAATGTTTCGGTTATTTCGACTTGAATCAATTAAAGTAACCGTAGTATAACCAATTTGAAAGGGTTGTGCAATAAGATGTTTGCCAAGCAGAAGGGCAAATAGGAGTATAAATTTTATTTTCATTTTTTATATTTAAGTAGTGATCCTGCTGAATCCGTATTATTGTTTTTGCTTTCTCTTTAAGATTTTCAGCATCCTCGTTTTTTTATTTGTCAAATTTGTTTCTTTCAGTCCACTTCAATTTAACACTTTCGCTAAAGTATATCATTTAACATCCGTTCTCAGTGTTGTGAGAAAAGCTTTGCAAGATCAAATATACAAAATTTGATTTGTGGTAAATCAATCCATGGAGCATTAAATTCTTGCGAAGAATTTAGCCTTTTTCCAGTGAAGTAGTTTGTCTAATATGCAAAATAGTTTAGTCACACTAAACTACGTGCTTTTTGTCTTAAAAGACTAAATTTCGATCAAAATAAAGGCAATAAAGATGGTTTCAAGCTCTCCTTTATACTTTTTAGTAGAGTGGATTATCCCTCTACCGACTTACAAACCATAAAAATGAAGTGGAGGTTGAAAGGGGTAAGGCAAAATATTTTTTTCTGTTGTAGCTTAAAATTAATTGGGAGGGTTGCAATTGAAATGAAAATTATTTTTATTTTAGTTGAAATGCAGAAAGCGAAATATGCAATTTTATTGCAGCAATTATATAAAAAAAAGTTTAATTTTTCTCAATTATTTCTACGCAGCGATCCGTTGTAGGATTACTTTACAAGGAATTGCAGAAGTTACTTTGATGATGTGCGTTTTGTGAAGCGGAACGGCAAAATAATCTCCGGGCACTAATTGATAAACTTTTTCTTCTACAATAATATTACAAGTCCCTTCAGCAATTAAAAATTTCTCGTATTCTTCGTGATGCAATTCAGGTGGAGTAGAATCTTTTATCCAGATGATTGCTGTTTTTTGACTTGGAGTGTAGCCAATGATTTTAGCATATGGATCTTCTGCATCAGCAGGTAAAATCATATCTTCACGATTGAGCCATGAAGCGAAATCAGCTAACGTTGAAGACGCACTTAAAGCCGGTGGGAATGATGGTGCTTCTCCATTTTCCATACGTTCCATATAATCAATGGTCGCAATTAAAAATGTTTTTACATTACGGCTAGGCTCCACCGCATTTTCCATGGCATATTGTTCTATCGCGTTACTGATTTCTTCAATTTCCTTTTGGACCTCAGTATGCATCGTAGCAACTTTTTCCACTTCCAGCGATTCTTCTTTGCTGATCGTGCCAAGTACGTATTGCTCCAATATTCCCGACGATATGTATTCTTTAATATCCATTTATGTGATTACTTTTCTAAGTTCAATTAATGCAGCTCGCGCTCGTGTTTTTACCGTTCCTAAAGGCAATTTTAGTTCTTCAGCAATTTCTTCCTGAGTGTAGCCGCCAAAATAGGCAAGATCAATTATTGTTTTGTATTCGGGCTTTAGTTTATTCACGATCTCTTTTATTCCAATTTTATCTTCCACCGATTTATGCTGATGTATTTTGTCAACACTATGTACGTTGTTATCGATAGATTGGATTGATACATTTTTTAAAGTGCGAACTTTATCAATAGCGGTGTTCCGCGCAATGTTTAACATCCAGGTGAATAGCGTTCCCTTTAAGGGATCGTAAGTTGTAATTTTTTTCCAAACTTTAATAAAAACTTCCTGTAACACATCTTCAGAAGTTTCTTCATCTTGGCTTATTATTTTAAGAATAATTCCAAAAAGAGCCCCCGAATAATGATCATACAGATAACTAAAGGCAGCTTTGTCATTCTGCTTTAATAAATTCACAAGTTCTTCTTCGCTATATTTTTTATTGGGCATTTGTAAAGGAAGAATAATCTCTTTCCTTTAGCAAAGAAAGTCAATTATTGCTGTAGAATGCAATCCGAGTAAAGAAATTCCGAAATCGAACCAGTATTTAACTATTAACTCTATAGTCTCATTTCTTAATTTAGACCATAAAATCATCCATTTAAAACAATAAAGAGCACATAATCAATTTATTATAAACAATATGGCTTGGTTTAAACGAAGTTTGTTTGTTTTTCACACAACATTTTTGTTATAATAATGTCAGAATAAGGGTGTTTCTGATATGATATATACGGTGAAGTATTAAGGATGGATTTGATAATTGAAATTAATATGTAAATCAATGCAAAATTGTTATTTTGATGAAACCGTAGCTGACAATATTGCGTACATTATTCGTGGTTGGTATTAAGAAATTGCTGATTTTGTTTTGTGGGGCCCCCTTTTCCCTATTGTCTCAAACCATTGATAACACTACTTCATACAGGAGTATGGAAAGCACTGGTTATTTTCGTTTGCATTATGAGAATGACTTTTTTACGTCAAGTGATTTTTATTATTCCCAGGGAATTAATTTGGAATTCAGCTCGCCAGGGTTGAAAGAAAATCCGTTGAATGGGTTGTTGCCGAAATTGAAGAATAATAGCTCCCATTTTGGACTCGCTTTGGAGCACGCAGTTTTTACACCTTCTAGCATTCGTCAAAAAGAAATTATTCAGTACGACCGCCCTTTTGCTGCTTACTTAATACTCAAAACATTTTTAATTTCTATTGATACTTTGCATCACCAACGATTAAGTTCTACGTTGAGCATTGGTGGATTAGGTCCAGTAGCTTTTGGTAGTGAGATGCAGAAATCCATTCACAAATGGCTTAAAAACATTGAACCTCTAGGTTGGGAACATCAAATAGAAAATGATGTGGTTTTAAATTATGAATTAAGCTATGAGCGACAGTTATACCAATATAGAAATAGTTTTTTGTTCAGTTCACTTGGAAAAATACAAGCTGGAACTTTAATGGATAATGCGCAAGTAGGGTGTACATTTCTTTTTGGTAAATTTAATTCTCCGTATTCATCGTCTTCAAAAGTACCTAAAAATAGTTTTAAATTTTATGGTTATGCGCAACCTTTAGTAGGTCTGGTAGGATACAATGCAACCCTACAAGGTGGTTTGTTTAATCGAAAGAGCCCTTATACACTTACATCCCATCAATTAACCAGAACAGTTTTTCAAACTAATTTTGGAATTGTGTTTGGCTTTCGTAAAGTTTATCTAGAGTATAGCCAGTCAATGCTAACCAAAGAATTCGACACTGGAAAATTTCATCGCTGGGGTGGAATAAAAGCTGGAATTACTTTTTAGTTCGCTCCAATTCTGTTTTTCATTCTGATTTCCTTTGTTGATGTGTTAGATCATTTAAAAAGAGCAGTTAAATTGCAACATCTTTGCAAATCGTTGTTTTAAAAAATAAATAAGCCTGACACTATTGCTCAATTCAACGGGAAAGTTTTTTATGATTAATCCTCTACCTTAAAATAGCTTGACGATATTGCAATAGCAATCGTTGTTAATTGCAATTCGTAAACTATAAAGCATTCTACAAAACGTACTAATAAATTGCTATAAAAGATAAAGCCCCGCAAATTTTGCAGGGCTTTATATGAAAAGTTGGAGTGATTTTTATTTAGTAACTGTGAATTTAATGGACTGAGTAGTCTGGTCATTATTTTCAACAATGGCAAAGTAAAAACCAGGTTGTAGATTGGTCACGTTGTAAGTTAATTCATGAGTACCGCTTTCTACCGTTTTGTTATTAACAGGAGTATCAATAATTCTTCCAGTTTGATCAGCAATTTTTACAGTAACCTTTGTTTTATCAAGGACACGATATTTAAAAGTTGTTTGTGTAGTTGCAGGATTTGGATAGTTTGTCATGAACAATTCTGGTGTTCCTAATTTTAAACTTACATCTTGTGGAGGATATAAAGGGGTGTTATTAGTTTGAAGTGCACCACCGCAAGCACCGAAACCACTTGATGGATTAGCAAGATATGGAAAACTTGATTTGAAGGGTCTGTCGTTTGATTCAACACCAGTAGTGTAAGATAATACACCACCAAGATTTGGAGTTACTGGATTTGCACCACCAACAGTATAATCATCATACCATAATCCAATAGCAGCAAGTACTACTCCGCTAACGGCTTGAAGTTCGATACGGGTTACATCATCTTCTAAACGACGACCATTTGGAAATCCATCCATGTTAGGAATAAATTGTAGCGCAGTAGAACCGTTATAGGCTGGATCTGTTAATCCTAACACTGCTGCTTGAATAAGACCAAGTGAGCTAAATGCTGGATCATTACGTTGCGTTACTGGAACTGCCATGTTTAAACGAAGCATATCGCCAAAGGTGGGAAGGAAATTATTGATGAATGGTTTTCCAGCCGCCAATGGATTTCCGTTTTTACCTGTCGCTAATTGATAAGGCGCAAGATTAGGAACTCCAGTCATAAAGATTGGTAATAAATCTACAGAACGAGGCTGACCTGGACGTAATAAATAATTTCCAAATAAGTTAACGTCAAATGCAGTTCCAACCGTCGCTGGATTTCCTAAAAGACCAGCAAGACCATCGTGCGTATTTCCAAAATCAAATGATTGTAATGAATTACGTTGAATGCGTAAAGCTGAAAGTGCTGGAACAGCAGTACCAAACTGACTATCGTCCATGTATAACGCAAGTTCAGGATTCGTAAAATATTTTTCTAATGCTGTATCTTCATTATAAGGTTGAATAGAATTCCAATAATCTTTTTTACCAATTGGAATGACTACTTCGTTTGTTAATGGCATTCCTAAACGTGAAATTTGAACCCATTGTCCAATATTGATCGGCTTACCTCCATGTAAACTACGAACAGTAATTAATTTACGACTTGCAGTAGCGTACACTCCAATGATGTAATCTGAATCGAGAATGTTTGCCGCTTGGCTTACATCTTTACCATCTTTTTGCAAAGTAGAAATTGGAGCTTTGATACAAATAGAATGAGTGTTCTTGCAGCTCAATCCATCACGAGCATCATTTGACCCACGTGTTTGTCCTAAATCAAATATACCGCCTAGGTCAACAAAGAATGGATCATCAGATGGACCACAAAAAATTTGTTCGCCTGTAGATGCAGTAGCAATTGCACTAGTGCGCAAAGTGTTATAATTTGTAGCACCTAATCCAACAGGACTTTGAATAGAACGCGGTCCAATATTGTTTGGAGGTACAACACCATTTGAAACGATGGTTTGAAATGATTTACCTTCGTCAATACTGCGTGAACAAGTATAAGTAGTTTTTAAATTTTCCTGACCAAGACGGATGTTAAAGAATGTTGTCGGGTCTTCATTTGTTTGTGCGAATTCGAAACGATAAATAATATCGTCACCTTTAGTGGTTGGATTATTTTTTACGTGAATCTCATAACGCACATCTTCACCAAAGGAATAGTAATTGGGGCCGCCTTGTGGTAGTTCTGCCGGAATGTAATTGGCAATGATGGTAACTGTGTTTTGATCGTCTGGACTTCTGAAAGCATAGAGATCGGTGTTGTCAGCCAATGGATCATTGGCGATAAGTGGTGCTTCTCGATGACTGGAAGCATCCAGGTACGTGTTCGAAATCAGAATGACAGAAGCAGCTACTGCGGCCATGCCAAGCGAAATCCAGAATGTTTTTTTTCTTGCAATTTTTTTCATGATGTTAAGTTTTTAAATTCATTTAATTATTAAGATGGGTTAACTCTTTTCGTATAGGAAGTAGCATATTACACGGAGTTAAAAACTCCGTGTAATACATGCTAAGAAGGGGTGTGTGATTTTTACTTTGCTACAACCAGCTTGGCAGATTGAATGGTAGCGCCATTGTTGGAAAGTACCAGGTAGTAGGTGCCACTGCTATATTTATTCAGGTTGAGTGAAATTTCGTGCGTTCCTTTTTCATACATTTCGTCGTTGATGGGAACATCTATCACCTGGCTGTTTGTGTTGTACACCGCAAGCTTTAGTTTTCCTTTCGTAGTGATACGAATACTCACCTTGCTTTGCGTTTTTGCTGGATTCGGATACAACTGCATGAATGACTCTGGAGCTCCAATGTTTAGACTATTACTCGGATTAACACCTGTAACCGTCGAGCTACCTGAACATAATTTGTAACCAGTCCAGGGAGTTTGCACATAAGGAAACACTGATTTGAAAGTAGTATCGTTTGATTCAATACCTGTTGTATAACCCAGCACGCCTAATAAATTTGGAGTAAGTGGGCTTTGGCCGATAGCCCAATCGTCGTACCATAAGCCAATGGCAGCAAGAGCTACTCCTCCTACCGCTTGTAATTCAATTCTGGTAACATCATCTTCCAAGCGTCTGCCATTCGGGAAACCATCCATATTAGGAATAAATTGCAATGCAGTAGTTGTGTTATAGGCAGGATCAGTTAAACCAAGCACTGCCGCTGCTATAATTCCTTCGCTGCTAAATTGTGGACTGTTTCGCGGAGTAACAGGTACGGCCATGTTTAGACGAAGCATGTCACCAAACGTGGGAAGGAAATTATGGATGAAAGGTTTTCCGGCTGTAAATGGATTCCCTGGAGTTTTACCTGTTGCTAATTGATAAGGAGAAAGATTTGGAACTCCTGTATAGAAGATGGGAAGTAAATCCACAGAGCGTGGCTGATTGTCGCGCAATAAATATTTTCCGAAGATGGCCGTGTCTAACGCTGAACCTGTGGTAGCGGCATTGCCATACAAAACATATAATCCATCATTTCCATTTCCGAAATTTACATTTCCTAAAACCGTTGGCGATGCTTTTTGAATGCGTAATGCGCTTAATGCTGGAACTGCTCCGCCAAATAATGCATTGTCCATGTATAAGCCTAGTTCAGGATTTCCAAACAAACTGTCGAAATAAGTTCCATCCTGATAAGGAGTCAAAGAATTCCAAAAATCTTTTTGTCCGATAGGAATAATAACTTCATTGGTTAATGGCATTCCTAAGCGCGAAACTTGTATCCAATTACCGCTGTGTGTTTCTGTACCATTCCCATTGATGGTTCTGATTTGTTGACGTGAAGCACTTGCCCAAACACCGATGACGAAATCTGGATCTAAAATATTGGCAGCTTGAGAAACATTTAACCCGCTTTTCTGGAGTGTTGAAATAGGTGCTTTGATACAAATTGCATGTGTGTTTTTACATCTTAATCCGTCTCTTGGAGCATCGATCCCTGTTCCACCAGCACGTGTTTGACCTAAGTCAAAGATTCCGCCAAGGTCAACATAGAAAGGATCATCTACCGGTCCACAGAAAATAGTTTCACCTGTACTGGCAGTTGCAACAGCATTAGATTCTAATGTTTGATACGGTGTGTTTAACCCAACAGGGCCATCAATAGAACGTGGTCCAATGTTGGGCGGCGGAACAATACCATTGGCAATAATAGTTTGAAAAGAAACCCCGGCATCAATGCTGCGCTCGCAGATGTAAGTTGTTTTTAAATTTTGTTGTCCCAAACGAATATTGAAGAACGTAGTGGGGTCTTCATTCACTTGTGAGAAGGTAAAACGATAAATAATCTGATCTTGCGTCAGCGTGGTTCCGTTATTCACGTGAATTTCGTAACGAACGTTGGAGCCAAATGAGAAATAATTTGGCCCGCCCTGGGGAAGCTCTGCTGGAATATAGTTGGCAATAAGCGTAACGGTGTTCGTGTCATCCGGAGATCGGAAGGCGTACAAGTCAGTATTGTCTGCTAACGGGTCGTTAGCAATGAGAGGTGCTTCACGGTGACTGGAAGCATCCGTCCACGAATTAGTTATTGCAATTGTTCCCGCAATAACGACTGCCATAGTCAATGCAATGGCCAATGATTTTTTTGTTGATTTTAGTTGCATAGAAGTTAGATTATAATAGTTGAATAATTTCTTGTCATCAATCAGAAAGCGTATTTGATCATGTTCAACTCCACCTGATTACTTAGACATACGTGAAAAAAAGAAGACTGGATTTAAACGAATGAAATAAAATTGAACTTAGGAAAAGAAAACGCGTTCAATTGTCCAGTAAGTCGCAATGCATGCAATGAAAATCGAAAGGGGAATAGCAATTCGTTTTCGATACCATATTTCTTTTGAAAAAAACTTTCCAATAAGTAGCCATAGAATGCCTATCACAGCAATTTGACCCAATTCAACGCCTACATTAAAAGAGATAAGAGACGTATAAAATGAGTTTCGTGGCAAACCGATTTCATTCAACGCATTGGCAAAGCCCATTCCGTGAATCAATCCAAATAAAAACACAATGCCATAACGCCACAGTTTTAATTCGCCTATGAAAATATTTTCGAGTGCAACGAAAGCAATTGAAATCGCAATGACAGGTTCAATGATATGAGAAGGGGGAACTATAATATCTTTAGAAGTAAGGATTAATGTAATGGTATGTGCAATCGTAAAACAACTAGCCTGCAAAACGACGGGCTTAAGTCGCGGATCCATTAAAAACAGACTTATAACAAATAATATATGATCTAATCCATCTGGAATGATATGCTGAAACCCCAGTATGGTGTAAAACGTAATTACGTTTCCCACGGGCTTTATTTCCATGCTATAATTGATGGTATGCGCGAAAAGATCACCACAACTTAGTAAGAGCAGAAATAAGGGAAGTAGATACTTTAATGTGTAGATGTTTTTCACCGCATTACAATGTTAGTAGTGTTTGCTTTTTGATTTAATACTACCGTGTCCAGTGATGGATTCGTTTTTAATGCAATGGCGAGATACTTGTTTCCAAGTTCATCATACTTGTTTGCTTTAAAGATGAGCCCTGCTTTATACCAAAGCGCAGCATTTTTGGATTTTGTTCGTAATGCATTTAAAATATAGGATTGAGCACTTTTATGGTCTAACATTTTATAGCAACACCAAGCCATCACTTCGTTTACATCAATATTATCTGGCCTGTTTTGATATTCAGCAAAAGCACTGTTCAATGCTTTTTCATTTTCATTCATGGAGGTGTAAACAAGGGCCAACTCACGATCAATATTATGTCCAATTCCATTTTCTTCTGAAGTAGGATGTTTGTGTTTCAACAAAAGATCTAAGGCGATTTGAAATTCCTTTTCTGAATTTTCTTTTTCATTCGTAAGTTGATAGAGCATGGCCAGTTCGTGATGAAAGGAATAGTCCTGCATTAAATCTATTGCCTTTTTATAATGTTCAATGGCAAGGGTATAATTTTTCTTCGATTTTTCTATTCTTGCCAAACCAGCAATAGCTGGAGCATATAAATTGCGATTAATCAATGCTTGATTGTATAGCATTTCTGCCTCACTTGTTTTTCCTGTTAATTCGTATAAGTGTCCCAGATAAACCCGTACCCATTCCGTTTGTTCTAGTCCTGGGAAACCAGCTTGTAATGCAAGTTTCATCGCTTCAATGGCTCCTGGGTAATCGCCAATTATTTCACGCAAGTATGAAATGCGAGAATAAGATCGAATGTCAGGGCGAATGCTGATCATTTTATCACCAGTAGCGATGGCTTCGTCATATTTTCCAAGTTCCACCAAGGCATCACATTTTACGCCGTAGATATACGAGTTGTGAGGATTTATTTTTATGGCTTCGTTTGCAGTTTGTAAAGCTTCTGTAAATTGATGAGCCGACGCCTGCAAAGTTGCTTTGCAACAAAGAGCTTCAAAGTTTTGAGGTTCATCATTCAATACTTCATTCACCATTGAAAATGCAAGTGCATCATAATAGCTATGTTCGCCTGTTACACGCCCTTGCTGTATATAAGCCTGAGCTAGTTTTAATTTTATTTCAGATGACTTGTGTGGCTTTCTTTTTAACTGCTCTTCCATTCCCGAAATCGCATTTTGTGTATTTATCCATTCGCTCGAGGTAGATACGATGCCAATTTGTGGTTTTATTGTCGATAAATCCAATTCTTTTTTTTGGGTTAGGAAAATGGTGGCAACGAGTGCAACAAAAAAGGATAGAAGTATAATGTATCTTTTAGGCATGGAAACAATTTTTTAGATGTTTATTAAATAAACGAGGGAAATTCCGTTTTGGATTTCAAAAATGAAAATAAAATCAAGATGCTTCTAACACTTTGACTTATAAAGTGAAAGCCGGCTCATATAGGCAACTATTCTATACAGCTCGTTGAAATAATTTCGGTTTTTTACTGTTCCTAGATTATTTGCAAGATGGTAGGCGAGCATGAAAAAAAAATGCGCGAAGGAGAGAAATCTATTATTGAAAACGTAGTTGGTAGCTGGTTGTGAATGAAATGATCTTATTAAATCATCTCCGTCATTTTAGCTAGTTGTACTAAGGCTGTTGTATCTCTGGCACCTAATCTTTCAATCATATTGCTGCGATGATTACCAACTGTATTTACACTGATGAAAAGCTTTTGAGCAATTTCTTTCGTGTCCAAATCTTCTGAGATAAGTAGCAGAATTTCTTTTTCTCTATTGCTTAATAAATCTTGTTTTGACGGCAACTTATCCTCTGAATGAAAAGTTTGTACGTGTTCTTTATTCTTTCCATATACGAACCGTATCCAATAGAAAGGAAAATCTTTCTTTAGCAGATGGTGGATATTTTGTACGTAATTTAGTGCATAGTTAAAATTGCGTTCATCATTTATCTGAATGGGCATCCCTTGTGAAAATATGCAAATGGGTTTACCATCCAATCGCGTAAACCGCATGCCGCTGTGATGTATCTTCATGTTTATGCGATCTTCAAAAGAGATTCCCTGGAGTGCTTTTGTAAACCATTCAACGGATTCATATGGAAATTTCGCATACTCTTTATTCAATAGGTCAAGAATCGTGACCATGCGTTCTCCCATATTTCCATCGGGCAGTGACCCCCAAAATTCGGTGTGCCCCACTTCCAACTCTGGTGCAAATGTTTGATGATTGAAAATGGTAAGGTGCGCATCGGTTCCTTTCACTCCTTTTAACAGAAATGCTAACTCCGCTTTATGTGCATCTCTATTTGATAGGCTGTCACCATGAAAAATGTGTTTTGACAACTCAGCTACTTTATTGTAAATAGCCTCACTTTTTTTTAGACTTTGTAGTATTTCACTATTGTAGTTCATGGTCATTGTAAAAAGTCTAAATAAGCTTATTCCATAATCGGTTAAAGTAGAAAGAACAAATTGGATTAACGATTAAAATCAATTTATTTTTTCGTTATCCCATACAAGAAAATAACTACGATAGATACGATTCAATAGGGATGAAAGGTCAGATGCGACAGTTACATCCTGAAATTTCAAAAGGGTCACTTTGTGCCACTTCTTTTGGTTTTCAACACTTTCTGAAATTATTTTCTAGTATTATTTTATTGCATTTCGACAAACCTTTCGATAAAGGCAGCTATGATTGTTTTTAGAGTCGTATGCTGAATGTCAGGAGCCTCCTCCCTACAACCGTAACGAAAGATCACGACATAGCTGGAGTTAAGGCCCATATTTTAAAGCATCGAAAAATAGCGATTGTCACTATTTCACATGGCTGAGGCTCGACATAGATTTGTTTCGTCAATAACCACATTGGTGGTAAGCAAAATTATATCATGAACATTGCCTTAAGAAATCCTTCAGAAAGACGGGTGTTTAATACACCAACCGCCCTTAAAGTATCCCCGGTAAACAAAACTCCCGATACTGCTTTACTGGTACTATTGATCAAATCGAGAAGTGAGCGAGGGTTCACTTTTCTTTATAATAATTACTACAAAGCTCTTTATTTGACGATAGTAAAATTTGTTAAAAGCACAGAGGTCGCAGATGAACTTTTACAAGACACCTTTGTGAAAATTTGGAAAAACATTGATATGTATGACCCGGCAAAGGGAACTCTTTATACCTGGATGTTGAAGATAGCCCGAAATCTAGCCATTGATTATCTGCGCTCACCTGTATGTAAGAATCAGAAGCAGCATGTAAGTATTGATTTGATGTTGCACAATGAAGATAATTTCAACCATACAACTTCAAACCACGTTGATTTGGACTTTAAGGATTTTAAAGCAAAAGCGCTGCAGATAGATCAAAAATATGCAAAGATTATTGAGATGATTTTTTTTTATGGGTATACACATCAACAAACAGCGAGGGTATTGAACTTGCCTTTAGGGACAGTTAAGACCAGGGCACGAAAAGGTCTTAGTATGCTTAAAACATTATATCATTAATTGAACGTTACCATTTTTTGATTTGTATTATAAATAGTAGAAGGGCAGATTTTTTTTATAACTGCCTGCCATAATATCAATAGTTAAGTAACAAATGGACGAAGGTGAGTATATAACGAGTGGCGTATTGCAAGATTATTGTCTTGGCCTACTTACAAAAAGTGAGGAAAGAGAAGTAGAGAAAATGTGCCAAGCTTATCCTGAGGTGGCGAAAGAACTTAAATTACTACGATTTGCATTGGAAGAATATTCTAAAACAAAAAAGTTAAAGGACCGTGATCAATTAAGACTGTCTGTTTGGAAAGCGGTAAAAAAATTATGGGATGAAAGGCCATCGTGATAAGGCGATAACATCTAATTTTTTTATAGGATGAGAAGAGTTTTTCGTTATGGCATTTTTCGTATCTTTCCTATATTCCATCTATATGTTTAGCCATTGTATAGATGATGGAGAAATTGGAAACCCAAAATAAAAATGGCACTTTTACTTACATTGAAATGGCTAAAGAATAAAGTAGATGTTAATTTAAAAATGAAAAGAAATGTTTCCCTTCACAAATAGAGGAGTTCCTGGGGTATAGTGAAGTTCGGAAACGGGATTGGGTTCATTGAACAAACGGCTTTCGGTGTCAAACTGAGCTTGATTCCAAACTGTATTTAGAAGATTTTCGGCACTTATACCAAATTCAAATTTGGAAAGTTTATAAGCAAGTACTGCATCTAATAGAAAAGATCCTTTGGCTGTTACGCTGTTGGTTTCGTTTGCAGGTCGTGAGTCAATGAAACGATAGCGTAAACTGGCATTGATGCCGCTCACTTGCTTGTAAGTTAATCCTCCAATGCTTGTTAAGCGTGGTGCAAGTGGAATAAAATTTTCTCCTTCGGGAACTCCAACTAATCTACCGTGATTGTAGTTCAAGTCAACATCTGCAAACAATTTATTGGTGATTTGATAACGAATACTTAAATCAATTCCGATTCGGTGAGTGGGATTGTTTGTTTCTACAGTTGCTTCATCACCTACATAAATCAATTCGCTTTCCAAATACAAATTCCACAAAGCAGCATTCACTAACATCCGTTTTCCTAATTTGAATTCGCTTCCAATTTCGCCGCCATATGCTTTAGGTAAACTATTATTTGTATGATTTATTACCACAGACCTTGCGTCATTAGAATGAAATCCAATTCCCGATTTTATGAAGAATTGTAGTTTATCATGCACAGCATAATAAAAATTCAATTTAGGACTTGCACGTACAATTGATTTTGTTCCTGACAAACTATCCACTTTATCATCTTTAAAATTAAATTGAAAATAATCTAGTCGAGTTCCTGTATTGATTGAGAATTGCTTGTTTATGTCTAGGGTGAAATCAAGAAATGAGTTGGTGTTTTGTTGATACACTTTTCCGGAAACAATGGTGTCAAGCACTATTCTCTGAGCTGTATGTTTGAGCGAAATATTTGTAAAATCATTTCGTGTTCCTATTCCGAATGTCGTGTGTAAAGTTTTGTCTGAAAGGAAAAAATCTTTTTGATAGGTGCCGTTGTAACCAAAAATATTTCGCTGGTCGGTTTGATTTATTCCATCACCGCGAACTGGGTCGTTTAAATAAAATGTAAAGTTAGAATAGAGATTGAAATAGTAATTTACATAGTAGATTTGGTTTTTTATAATGGCGTTGTTTTTGGTGGTTGTAGTTAAAATGGAATTGATATTTGTGCGAGAAGTCTGTCCGCCTTCTGATGGGTCCACGCTACCAAATCGGTTTATAATTCCTGCATCAACTGCACGTTGTGGTACTTGACCCGACGCATCCCAATTAGCAAAAAATGTGGAAGCAGAAAAAGTATAATAGTTTTTTTCGTTCAACATTCCTGAGTATTTTCCAAAAATATTGTAACGGTTAAATTTTTGTTTCTGGTCAAAATAAGAGTTGGTGAAAACATATTCAGCAGCGACATAGGCATTTTCTTTTTCTTTAGAAAATAGATGCTTTTTGTCTAAAAGTGTGAACATACCAAGCATACGATAGGTATCAAACATTCCAAGTTCCGCTTTCACTTCATTCCGTTCAATGGAATTTTTTGTAAAAAATTCTCCTGTTCCTGATGTTGCAAAATCTCCAAAACGCGCTGTGTAGGGTCCCTTGAATACTTTTAGACGATCAACTGTTTCTGGAATTACAAAATGAAAATCAGCATAGCCTTGTCCATGCGCGTGTGAAACCATATTCACAGGCATACCGTCAACTGAGATATTAAAGTCTGTTCCGTGATCGCTATCAAAACCTCGTAAAAAAATCTGTTCAGCTTTTCCTCCTCCAGCATGTTGCGCAATAATAAGTCCGGGAACAAGTTGCAATAAATCTTGTGCAGAGTTTACAGGTCGCAAAAGTTTGTCAACTCCTGAAATGGATTCGCTTTGGGTAATTGATTTGTTGGGGTTAACAGTTACTTCGGTAAGATTGATGAAAGAAGGTTTCAGTGATATTTTGATTTCCTGATTTGCGCCTAGCGAAATTTTGTATTCAAACTTTTCATAACCTAGATAGGAGACAACTACTAAATAATTGGTTGGTGTAAGCCCATTCAATTGGAAGTTTCCAAGTTCGTCAGAGGTTGTTCCCTTATCGGTATTCGCCAAAATTATAGTCGCTCCGACAATCGGTGTGCCTCCTTCAGTGGTTGTGATCCGCCCATTAATAGATAAGTTTTGTGCAAACAGATTCCCACTAGTGAGGATAGTAAAGAGAATGTATAATACTATTTTGATAGAAGTACTTGTCTGCATACAATGATGGGTTAATCATCTAATACAAGAATATACGGAGGGTTTCAGATTTTGGATTTCAGGCAATGCACTTTCTTCAAAAAAGTTATGTAACAAAGACAAATTGTGTTCTGGAGTTGAATTACATAGGGGTTAAGGCTGACTTTGACTCTCCTATATAGTTTGAATAAAAATTAAGCGTTTGTTCCAAATAGATCGAAGTAATCTTAAGCCCAGTAGTGTTCTTTTGTTAAAATTATTCACCTACTTCTCTAAGTCCTTTTTTTGCTTCGAAAGTTCTAAATGGTTGAAGTTCGGATAATGTTGTAGACTTAATAGATAATTCCAATGGCCAATTTATTAATTTTTAGCCTTTTCTGAAGGATGTGATCGTAGATCCAAGTAGATATAACTTGAAGTTTTGAGAGATTCGAAGTATTAGGCGATCTTTTTAATTAATATTGCCCGCAGCAAGTCATAAGGCCAGTTCAACATTAGTTGTCAATTATAGCTTGTAAAGTAAAGGTTGGATTGTTTTTGTTTTTTAATTTAAATAGAAGTAATAATATTTTATTCTTTTGCAAAATTTGAATTACATGTTATTCTTGATGAGTTGGAATATCATTTTTTTGTTGCAATTGTCTTAGTAGTAGTAATTCAGCGCGAAGATTTTTACCTGCTTTTTCTTTGGTTGTATTATTTTCGTTGCAATGATTTTCTAAAGTGGCTTGCTCGCAAAGTAAGTAGTGCAACATGGGAGAATTTTTAAACTTCTCTAGTTTAATATTCGTTTTATCTTGATCAATGTTTAGTTGTTCATGGGCTGATTGAATTAGTAGTTTGAAAAGCGTAATGCAGGTCGAAGGATATTTTTGTTCTTCGATATTTTGTTTGTATGCTTTTTGGAAAGTTGAAATTAAAATTTCCTTAGCCTGCCTTTTTGTAGGTGAAATTTCAACTGCGATGCTGTAAACCATAGCGCTGTAAGTTCTATACAGTGTTTCAAATTTGGATGACGCAGATGCCTTCATGATTTAATTGTTTATATTTTAAGACAAATATGTAAACTACACATATTATACTTGTTATAGAATTTTGGGAATTAGTTATATTATTCACACTTATTTACAGTAATGACAAAAGGTTAAGTGGATGAAAATATAGCGAAACAAGGTAAGTTTTGTAGAGCAGAAGAATGTTCTCTAAAATCAGCATAATCTATTATGCAGGATTGTGAAATTTACAAAAGCAGGATTTTTTAAATTGTTTTTATCTGAGGCGCCCAATAAAACTTATGATAATTAAAAATTATTTTCAACGCTATAATTCCTTTTTAAAAAATAGCTGGAAGGACTTTTTAAATCTGATTTAGTAAAATGTTAGTATAACCGTCACCGTAAGTAAATATTCGTTGTTTTGTCATTTGTATTTTTCCTTTTTTTGATCAATGTCGAACATAAATTAAAAACCAAATTCATCTTCAAATATTTCAAAGTGTGTAAACAGAGGGCCATCATCAATTTACATTTCAATTTTCCTTCGCTAGAGATTCCGTTGAATACTATTTTATTTTAAATTATTTCATCAGCTCACACCTATTAATTCTGACCTTCAACTCCATATTGTATTGCCTCTTCAAGTACATCAATGTTTATATCTTTTAACGTTTTGAATTTAATGCAATATCCAGTCACGCTTGCTTTGCCTAAATTTTTTCCAAAGGTTTTGGCTAAGTAAGTCTTGTCGTCGATACCCATTATGTAGAATGAGATTCCAGTTGTGTTTGCACTAATACCAATCTGATAAAACTCTTTGGTTTTTCCATCAGTATATTTTAGGGTTTGAAGACCGTAACCAATATTTGGATTAGAAACAATTTTTCCTTTTTCGTCTTTGCCATCCAAAAACCATAATTTACATCCTGGCATAACCTGCAGAATGATATGATGCAACTCTTGCATGTCGCTTCGTTTTGGTTCAGATTGACTAGTAATATAATCTTTGATTTGTGCTTTTACATTCATGACTGCTTTCAAACAGGTATGTGAATATTTATGGTTATATTATATTTTAAAAATCAAGATCGTTTTTGTGAAGCCAACAGATTTTTCAAGGTTGTCATTCTTATCGTAACCTTCTTTAAAGCTCATTTCAATCATCCTTGACAAATTCAACTTACTGAATAATAAATCGCTTTTCTATATAGGGTAAATTTATACGTTGCGCTCGTAGAAAATACATTCCTGGTTTAAGAGATCGTATATCTATTTCTACACGATTGGTTCCTGTTTTTAAATCCTTTGATAAAACAGTTGTACCATTCACGCTGAAAATTTCTATTCGAGAAATTGACGTTAATTCTGAAAGTGTCAATACAATGAATTCAGATGCAGGATTTGGTGAGAGTATCCCCTCATCAGAAAGTGACAATGACTCTTCTAGCCCGACCGTCGTCCAAATTGGAATGTTGTTAGCCACAATAAATATCTCTTCCATTTGACTGTTTACTGCTAATTTTCGCATAAATTGAAAAAAGGCTCCACCTGAAACATTATTTTTTACTGTAAATGTTAGCCAGGCAATTCGTCCACCACCAACAGCATCAACTCCATCAAATCGAGTCATAGCAAAATCTATTTTTCCTGATAAGAGATAATTTTTTTTGAAATTAATGGAAGCACCAGGTAAAGCAAACCAAGATGCTCCAAATTGAATATCTACCGAAGCCGGATCAATATAATTAGTATCATAAATCAGACTGAACGCAAGACCATGCAATTCTAAATTATTCAATATCGAATCACCAATAATTATGGGTATAGTGTAATTCATCCCTGGCGTTAAGAGTCCCGGCAGAGCTAGTGTTAAATTTGTGCCCAATAAAGCTTGTGGTAGTGGTGAATTGTTTGGCGCAAAAGCAGGATGATTGAGTCCGTAATTTTGTGTTATAGCTAAGGTGTCATCTGCATTTATAATGCTATCTCCATTGCAGTCCGCATGGTTAAAATTTATTCCGTTTGGAAAAGATGAAAACCATTCAAGAGAATTATTAGCCGCAAAGTAATTGGATATGCTATCTCTTGGAGTTCCTGTGGACTGGAAGCCAAGACCGACATAAAGGAAATCATGATGATCAACTACTAAATCATAATTCACATCTCCGGGCCAAACCGTATTATAAGTTAGAGCGCACCCTGACCAAATCCAATTTAAACCTCCGCCAGATGAATTTGCTCCGGCGTAATACAGTCCGGGCCCATAAACATTAACATCAAGAATAGAAAGAAAATCGAGACAGGCTAATGGCATATTCATATACAATGAAGCATATGCAATAGGGGAATTTACTGCCATAAAAATTTCACTTCCGGGAGAACCATTCACTTCAAAATAGTCATTAACCGTAAGCTCATCAAATACGAAAGCAAGAGAAACATTGGGCGGAATATTATATATAATAGTATCTGTAACTAGATTTAAAAAAAATGTTCCATTATGCATCACTAATTTGCTTATGGTGTCAGGTGTTGGATTCAAACCATCTTGAAGATAAAGATAACCCAAGCAGGTTAGCTCATCTAAGTAAACAGTATCATTAAATGTTGCATCGGAAAAGTCATCTATATAAACTTCTTTAGCTCGCAAAGAACGGGAGAAAGTAACACTACTATTGATAATATAAAGTTCAGTGTTTTGCAGGGGTTGAGGGTTATAATTGGTCCAGAATGCAATACAATCCACAAAATAAATTTTGGAAAAGCCAAGGTTCAATTGTGAGTTAGAGTACATAGAAAAATCGTTTAAATACAAATCATGACTATTGGAATTAAAAGTTGTATTAGGCCAAAATAATTCTAAAGCACCGTGTAAATGCAAAGTGCTTAGAATATTTATTGTGCAATTTGCTTTATCCAAACTAATACCATTTATGGAAGTATACGGAGCATAAATATTCGATGTCAAAGAAGTGGGTTCAAGGTCTATTCGTATATGCGAAAGATCTACAGGTGAAGAAATAGATAAATCACCATAAATATCAAGATACGAAAAGCTATAGGTAAACCGTAAAGTGAAAGGAAGAGAATCTATTGTGAAAGAATGGCAATACATTATAGCAAAAGGTTGAATAGAATCTGTAGCACTTAACCCTGAGTTATTATCTATGTGAACATCATCGACTGAAGTTGGAGGACTTGAATAAAATGCAGCTCCTCCAGAAGTCGAAGACCAGTGAAGTGCATCATTCCAATTTCCAGATCCACCAATCCAATAGTAATTGGCAGCAGAGGATGAACCAGCCAACAATAAACAAGTAAAGAGTAGACTTAGACGGAGGTAGAGTTTCATAAATTTTATAGAAGTTAAGGGTTAATTGAATAGTTAGGTTGGTAAAATAGAAGTGGGATTTCTTTTTAGTTATTTACCATAAAAGTAATGATTTTGGATCAAAAGGAAGAAATTAAAATACTTTATCGAAATTCACATTTGGGTATAATAACCAATATTAACACTGCTGTTTTGCCGACTTTCTAAGCTTGTCGATTCGCGTTCTCAGTTTGTAAAAAGGAGACGGCATACGTTGCGACATCGCGTTTTACACCTTTACAATAGCTTTTATAAGAACGATCAGTCATCCTCTGGAAATCTCGCAATCCTATCTTTCAAAATGGTAGGTGTGCTATTTTTGGTAGTATATTAATTGTCTTATCGTTGTTCAAATGCAACATTTGAATGTTAGCAACCGCATTTTACCTGAATTTCAAAGTCTAATTACCCCCAAAAGGTGTCCCGAAAATGCCAACAGCAAGTTCAGCCCATACGAGGAAAAATACCAAAAAGAGAGCCACACATAATGCGATTCTTAGTTTGGTTGTTTTTACTTTTCTCAAAATAAATTCAAGCGTCAGACCTGCACTAAGCAACAGAATGCCAGCAACGACAAAGTCAAATAAAGTCCAATTCACTTCTTCAGTAAATAGCATCGCTATTAAAGGGATGAGTAATAGCATTGGAACTGCAATAACAATTGCCATAAGTCTTTGATCTGGCTTCATCATACTGGTTTGACTTTTTTCCATTTTACTTAATTATTTGAGTTTTGTACAAAAACGAAGGAATTACTGGTTGATTGCCTGACTTTACTATTTTTTTTCTAAATGTAGATAGTGATATAACTCTAACTATTTATCTACAATAGTGGCGCCAACAACCCCAGGTTTTTTTTCTGCGAGCATTAACACAATTTTAAGGGTTTCAATATTAATCTCTTCAATTTTCTTAAATCTAATGCAACTTACGCCCTTACTAAGTTTTCCAAACTCCTTTTTATATTTTTCTGCCGCAGATTTATCTTCAATAATTGTACACACATAAATACTTATGTAATTCTTTTGATTTGCCAAGGAAATAATAGGCCACTCTTTTTTTTGCTTTTTTGAATCAAGGTAATAAAATGACCCGTAGCCGATCATATTAGAAGCATAATAGGGTTTTAGCTTCGGAACTGTTTTTTGAATTAATTCATGGAGAAAATTAATTTCATTCTTACGTTCATCAGGGACCATAGCAAGATACTCCTCCAAGGATTGGGCATCATTTTTTGCAAACATGTTCATAGTCGAATCGTTTATTTAATTTTATCTGAGTTTTATTCTAATTGCATTTTGCAGAGTATAGAACAGAGACGCACTCTATTTACTTAGGTGTAGTTCCTAAAGGACTTCCTGAAATTCCTTGAGAATACCATGTAAGTTCCCATATAATTCATCTTGCAAAGTCATGATTAAATCAATTTAGCAAACTCCATTTTATTCGCATCATATTCATCGGACTATATTTTTCCTGACCAGTATTCTTTTCGAAATTAAATTTAAATTGGTATCAAATATATCTTTTCTCAACAATCCAAAATCGGTATTCATGTAATAAATCACTTTGTTATCATTATGTGTTGGATCCTCGAAAACTGTCGTTTGTGATAATTGATGATAATATCTGTCAAAAACAAAAAATGAATCCACATAAACAATTTGGTAATCTGAAGTTTGATAATAATATGGGCTAAATATTAACGTCCCGGTATTTGGTCCATTTGAGTTTTTAAATAATTGTCCTGTTACGATTCTATATGAATTATTCTCAAAGTTTGGAACAGAGCTTAAACTATAGTCATAAGCCTGATAGGTAGTAAGACAACCATCATAAATATCACTTTCTTTGGTTGAATATACAAAAGTGCTATCGAAAATATTCGATACTGAGTCGATCAATATCCAATAAGAACCAATTTTGTATTTAGCATCGAGCATGTGCAACGATATCGGCTTATAAATGTGATCACCTTCGCACATATGTTTTTCCTCTTTATTGTCTTTTTTGCATGAAGCCATGCAAATAGTAAATATAAAAATGGATATTAATTTCATTGTTTCAAGTTCGCTACTTTAATCTTGTAAGAATTTAGCAAATGCACTTACATCCTCAAGCGAACCGGTTTTGAATAATTTATTTTCACCGAAGATATCTATACCTACAATGTCTACACCGCTTTCTATCATCTTCAGTTGCTCTAAACTCAAATCAAAATAAAAATCTAATTCCGTCATCTGTGCGTTTTCTTCAAATGTATATTTAGGATCAGGAATAGCATCAGTGATTAATTCCACAACACCATTTTTTGTTTTAATTTTAAGTTTCATGGATTTCATCGAATTTTTATCACGCATGGTTTTTCATAAAACTCAAAATTCCAGCGATATGAATTTCCCTTCCGCTCTAAGTTTGTTATGGCAAAAAATTTAGACTCGTTTGCTGATTTCATATTACCATTAAGCCGAATGTTTTTAGTGACAAGATGTTTTTCAGAAGTAAATGGATCTGATTCGTTGGTTTTGAATTTGCATTGAGCATTTAAACTAAAGGATGCCCAAAGTAAAATTACTAGAGTAAGTATTGCCTGTTTTTTCATTAGATTGTTACTCTAGTTTATCAGATTTATACTCTTTCATTGATTTGGTTAATGGTTAGATTTTAAATGGAAAAAGAAAGTTTATCTAATTTACAATGTGTTGGTCTAATAGTTAGAAGAATATCACCGAAGTTCATAAATCAAAGATATCAATTTTTACATTATTGAATTATCAATGGAATGCAAATCACTTTCTTTAGCTAGCAAACAAAAGTGAAAGTCAGGTGTACTGCTATTTGTTGCTATACGTGTCTTTTGTTAGTAATCAGTTTTAGTGTGAAACGGCTTTTAGTCCAATGATAGACCCTATCAATGTAATAATGAAAAGCATTCGCAAAAAAGTGGCTGGTTCTTTAAATATCAATATTCCTATTATAGCAGTTCCAACGGCTCCAACTCCAGTCCATACTGCATAGGCTGTTCCGATAGGTAATGTTTGCGTGACTTTAATTAGAAGTCCCATGCTGATTATGAGTGTCACCATAAAACCTGCATACCACAAGTACATTTCGTTTCCAGTGCTTTCTTTTGCTTTTCCTAAGCAAAATGCAAATGCAACTTCAAATAGTCCGGCAATAATTAGAATGATCCAGTTCATTTTTTTGTTAAAAATATTATCTGTTTGTCAATGTCAATATTGTGAGCAAGATAGATTAACTTTTTAACATAGTCGCTGATGATTTGTTAAATTAGGAAGGGCAGCACACTTTCCAATAGAATGCTCACAAACTAAATCCGAAAATACCTGTTTTCACCTTCGAGTAATTACTTTCGTCTTTAAATTTCTGCCAGTTGTTAATCGGTATAAAAAAGGGGAAAGTGTAGCTTCAACGATGGCTTTTTTGTCCATATAATGATGTGTCTTGCTTTATTACGCTCAAATCTCCTGAACGGTCCATGTAAATTTCTTTAACAAGACTCATGTCATCCATGTTTAAATTTTTTCTAACCGCTTCCTGCAAGTCGTTTTCGGTTATATGAACGCGACTCAAATTTTCAAGAAGTGGTTTGTTATGTTGAAACAACATGATGGATTTTCCTTTTAGAATGCTACCAGCCCAACTACTTTTAAAAGTTATCCACGCTACTAACCGGTGTAAAATCATTATTACTAATGCAGCCAACAGAGTCCCAAGGAAAGAGTCATGACTTACTACTGCTTTGCCAAGTATGGCTCCGAGCATCAGTGCCGTAAGTGAGTCATATGCTGATTGTCTACTAAGCATGCGTAAGCCCCCAGTACGTACATAGGTGAGAGCAAGAAAAAATACAACCGCGGCACGTGCTGCCATTTGATGAGGCTCAACGCTACCATCATCGAATCCAAGCAGGAAATTCAAATATTCTTTCATAGCATTTTATTTTTATAATGGGCAGTAAACTATTTTCGTGGCTATCATTCTTTATAACAAAGTTTAAATTGAAGAGGTAGATTTGATTTTTTTATTCTTAATATTTGAGTTGGCCGTTTGCTAGCAAAACAAATGTACCCCTTATGCATTTGGCCTAGAAGTTAAAATTATTTTTATAAGATGCGGCGTATTAATTTACCTTGAAGTGTTTGACCGTCCGCTGGAAGTCCGAGTTGGTTGAAATTGGTTCTTTAAATTTCAATACGATGCTGTTTCTTTTGACATAAGTTAATCACAGCTGGAGCAATTGGTAGTAATGATGGAGTTGAAAAAGGCAATTAATTTATCAATGGTGTAAGGCAACATACGTTTTTTTACACTTTACGTTTATCTGATAATCGGATTCTCATTTTTTACTTCAACTTTTTTTAAATCTGATGTTGCTGGGCCATTTATGACTTTGCCTTCATTAGTAAACCTGGAACCATGCATGGGGCAATCAAATGTTTTTTCGTCAGCATTCCATTGCAGAATAGCTCCCAGATGCGGACATACAGCTGTGCACGTATGCAATTTATTTTCTTCATCACAATAGACGGCAATTTTTTTAAATCCCGAAGACATAATTCCTCCTTCACCTGGTTTTAAATCTTCCAATTTATTTACATCAGTACCGCCCAACCAATCGCCATATTGCCTAACCATGTTTCCTACTTCATGCAAATAATCGTTGGTAGTTTTTAATGTAACGCGAGAAGGACTGTATATTTTTATCCAAGGATTATCCTTTCCTGTAATTATATCTGTTATTATTATTCCGCCAAGTGTTCCGTGTGTCATGCCATTACCAGAATCACCTGTAATAATATAAATGTTGTCATCACCTGGATTTTTACCAATGTATGCCATGGAATCAATGGGTTCCATCACTTGCCCCGACCATTGAAATGTAATGTCTTCAATACTTGGAAAGCGCTTTTTAGTCCATTCTATAAGTTTTGTGTATCGGTCTTCCTCTTTAGTATTTTCATCGTCAGCCTGACCCGTACGGTGGTCTTCGCCACCTGCAATTAGTACATCATAGTTATCATCATATTCAACCAAACGAACGTAATGGTAGGGTTGCGATAACCATTTAGATTCATGATTTCCGGTATCCCACCACAAAGCGTATGGTAATTTCCCTTTAGGAACTTTTGCACCTATAACATAAGTGCGGTATGGCCATTGTTTGGTATGCATGGTAACCCAATCATTTACTGGTGTATTGGTAGCTACTACAATATGATTAGCATTTAAAACATAACCATTAGCAGTTGCTCCTTCTTTTGTTATATTTTCAGCTTTTGTTTGTGTATAAATGTTACCACCGAGTTGTATGAATGCTTCTGCCAGCCCTTTTAAATAAAGTAAAATATGAAACTGTGCTTGTTCAGGAAATTTAATGCACCACTTGCCATCTTCTGCCTCAACACCAGGAACGGTATTCAACATCTCCGTTATTAGCCCTGCTCTTTTGGTAGCCTCGTATTCTTTTTCTAACGTTTCTTTTGTATCGGATGAATGTAAAAACAAATAGCCATTCACTCGTTTAAAATTGCAATCAATATGATGCATCTTAATGGTGTTTGCTATCCATTCAATCGCTTTCATATGGCTGTTGGCGGCTAATTGTGCAGTAGGCTCATCATAAATTTTTTCCAATTCAAAATAGCGGTCATCAAGAGCGCAAGTAAGATGAGCTGTGGTTCTACCAGATTCGCCACTTCCAATGTATCCATCTTCTACCAATACTACTTTTCGCCCTTCTTTTGCAAGACAATAAGCCGCAGTTAATCCAGATATGCCTCCGCCAATAACTAAAATGTCGGTATCAATATTATTATTTAATTTCTCATAAGAGAGCGGTTGGTTAACTTTATCAAACCAAACAGACATATTTTCACCAGATGTAATATGATGATTAAGAGGTTGAGTGGTGAATGCGTTATCAGATATTTTCAAAATAATTTAATTTAGTGATTGATGTTAATATTTTTTTGTCCAGTGATTCTTCTTCAAATAAACGGTTATTTATTTTCTTCCAATGTAGTAGTAAGCGTAAGTAAAAAAATGGTTTCTTCTTTAGCCTGCACACTATGTGGTATGCCCTTATGCAATGTCAACATTTGACCTTTGTTTAATTCAACCGTCTGTTCACTTGTAGTAAATTGAATTTGACCTTCCAGTATTTGTACGCTTATAATTCCGTCCGCTATATGCTTTTTCATTTCAGCATCTTTTTGCAGCGCGATAAGCACTATTCGCAAACCATTCGTTTTATAAACCGTTATGGCGTTGCGATCGCTGTCTTTCCATGCCTTTTCCGCTCTAATCTGATTAGTGAAATTGCGAAGGTTAATAGTAACTAGCGCAGCATCCAAAAGTCGTTCTCCTTGCGGACGTTGTTTGGTAGCGTCATTAAATTTCTCATCCATTTATTTTTGTTTTTAAAATTGTTGCGATGTCTTAATTAAATTATTTAGTAAGCTGTTTAATAATTCACATCGGCAGGAAATGTTGACAGTTGTAAAATATCAAAATGCATTTTAAATGAATTTTCATTATGATACTAAAGTAAATCTCTTAACACTAATATTTATTATAAAATTTTTCCAATGAGTTACATAATTCACATATTTGAATCATGTTTTTCTTAGAATTAATTCTAATTTAAAATTTAAAACGGGGCTTTCAATTAGACAAATGTTTTATTGAATTACTGTGGGCGAGCGTTTTATCGAAATAGTGACAGGTCTGGGGATGAACATACAACATGTTCTGTTTGAAGCGTTCAGTGAAACATGAAACTCACTATGGCAGATCTATTACTATCGGTTTTTCTACGTCCCATTAATATTGTCCATCGTGAAATTTGCGCGAATTGAAGCGACGTTCAAAATATCAACGTCTTAAAGGAGATTATTTTGATAGCTCGCTAAAGTCTGGATGTATAGACCAAATGCAAAACGAACGGTATTATAGTGGAAAGATAATACTAATTTGTTTCCTTTTTCTTACATATGCTGTTTGCATATTTTCAAAAATTAAATTAATGTAAAACATTGCAGAAAAAATCTATCGTTTATAAATATAATTATCGATCGAATATTTTCCACCTCCAGCAAGAGCGATAACAAAATAGAGGGTAGTATAAAGCAAAGCCAATTCTTTTTCTCCAAAACTATCGTCTGCATGAACTATAAAAGCGGCAACCAACATAGTAATAAGTAAGGGAATTGCAGAATAGCGTGTTGCCAATCCCAAAATCAAAAGAAGGGAACAAAGTACTTCTGCAAAAACAACAAGTACGATGGAAGCAGTTACACCTAGACCTATTGGGTCTGCAAACTTTATGGGATCATCTCCAAAGAGTTTTAAAAACTTACCCATGCCATGCGTCAACATAAATCCACCTGCTGTTATACGAAGTAGTAGTAATGCGAAGTCAATGTTCTTGGGATAATTGCCAGGATTGAAAATAGATTTAGTCATTTGATTTATCTTTTAAGAGACCCAATAGATGTACGATTTTCGTACGCAAATTTATATAGAAAGTATTAAAGGCTTTAATGTTCCTTTACCAAACTATAAATAGTGTACCCCAGCAATAAAAGTGTGGTCAGAATTCCCAATACACTTATAACGGGAATATTTTTTATGTTCAATGGAATGCGATAGGGTCTAGGCATTTCTTTTTGGCGGATCCGTAATACAATCACCGAAAGGTTTACCACAATAAAAGTGATGAAAATAAACACGGTCGCAATACGCGCAATGATTTCGATATTGCCAATTAAGGCAAAACCACCCATCAGCAAAAGAATTAAAACAAGCGCAGCAACTGGTGTTTTGCTTTTAGGTGAAACATAGGAAAACATCTTTAGTGCTTTTGTTTCTTTGGATATGTTAAGTAAAACACGTGAACTTCCTACCATGTTAGAAAGAATGGTGTTACTCGTAGCAAATAATGCAATCACTGAAATGATAATAACGCCCGTTTGGCCGTAGTCTTTGCCGATTACATTTGCTAATGGACTCGAGGATTTTCCTAATTCGGGATAGGGGATTACACTAATCGCACTAATTGCTACCAAACTATAAATCACTATTACAATTGCGCTTGCTGCGAATAAAGCTTTTGGAATATTTTTTTCGGGATCTCTTGTTTCTTCTGCCAGTTTTACTATTTCTTCGAAACCAATGTATGCAAAGAAAGCAAGTGCCGAAGCCGCTAAGATTCCATTGTACCCTTCGGGTGGTGCTTCCATATAATTTACTTCTCCGAGGTAAGGAAAAGCCGCATAGATTACAAAGAATAATCCTCCCGCTTCAATGATCGTAAAAATGATATTGACAATTGAAGAGCTTCTGATACCGGTAGCATTTACTCCAAAAAGTAGTACAATTATTCCCATTGCACTTAACATTACATGAATGCCTGTAAGTCCGCTTAGGTATCCTGCAAAACCGATGGCTACTGTTGCTCCGCTGATGATACCATTTAAGGAAATAGTGATGCCTAAAAATACGCCTACTTTTTTACCGAATGCTTTTTTAGCATATTCATATTCCCCGCCCGCTTTTGGAAAAGCCGCACTCAATTCTGCATAAGAAAAAGCGGTGAATAAAGCCGAAACAGCAGCGATTAAAAACGAAAGCCAAATGAAATTACCCGATAAACCCGCCACCTTGCCAATGAGGGTATAAATACCGGCACCTAAAATGGAGCCTACTCCAAAAAATATGCATTCAGTTAGCCCTAACGTTCTTTTTAATTCTGCCATATCTTGTTACTGCCGTTTAACTTTGCCAAAGTAGTCTATTACTAAATAGGTAAATATTACACAATCTGAAAAAAAAATTACATTATTCACATATATTTAGTCAGATTAATTTACCTCTGTTAGCACATAGTCATTGGAAGCGAAAATATGTGCTGTTATCGATTCGTAATTATTTCCTGTCTACTGTGTAATTCAGCTCAGTGACCCCGCAAGTAAATTGTTGAGTAGTCATTAGGTTGAGTTTTATTTTTTCTTTAATATCTACAAACAAGGGGATACCTCGTCCAAGAATGATGGGATTAACAAAGAGCCAGAAGCCATCAATTAAGTCCAATTGAATAAGTGAATGTGTTGCTGTTGGACTACCAAAAAGCAAGATGTCTTCACTCTCGCCAATGCGAGACTGTTTTATTTCATTTATACTTTCCGAAAGGTTTTCGCTTATAATTTTCGTGTTGGTCAAGCTCGCTTCTTTCATTGTTTTTGATAAAACAATTTTGTGAACCTTGCTATACCATTTAGAATGTTCAATTTCGTGCTTGGTCGCTGTTGGCTTGGCTCCGGCAGTTGGCCAGTAACTTTCCATCATCTGATAAGTCACTCGTCCATATAATGCCGTGTCGCCTTCACTTATCCTTTTACCGACATGATCAAAAATTTCTGCATCAACTTTAATCCAATCCATTTCTCCGTTTGGTCCGGCTACAAAACCGTCGAGTGAAATATGCATAAATGAAATTATTTTTTTCATACTTGCTAATTTTATATTATTTCCTATGCATTGTTGCATCCATGTTACGCTTATGATTTAAGGTTTAAAGCATAACGAAAGAGACGAGTTTGGTCAAGATAGAATTACTCAGCTAAAGGCGAGTAATAAATTTATTTAACAGGCAAGGCTGTAATTTTCCGAAGTGTATTTATTAGATGATTTTATTCTTTAATAAATTTTAACGTTGACGTCGATTTTTCATCTATGCGCAAGAAAAATACTCCGCTAGAAAAATCTGATAATTCAATAGCTGTATGCTCAGAATTTATTTTACCTTTTATAATTATTTTTCCAATATTGTCATAAACAATATAAATGGAACCTAGCAGTTTCGAATCAGCTTTTAAATTGATTTCACTTGTGGCAGGATTTGGAAACAAACGAGCTAATAACTTGTTTTCCTCTTTAATACTGGAAACTGTTCCACAAGAAATATTGTTTTGAAAAAATGAAGCGGTAGAATTAATATTCATGGAATCATTTTTTACAATGTTGCAATAACAAGAATCATTATTTAAAGATAAATTCAACCATGCGAACACTAAATTTCCAACATTTCCATTATTTGTAGATGGAGCTAATGGTGTGCTGTGATTTCCGCCAACAATTTCAAATAGTAATTTCTCTGTTGTATTTGGTGTATAATTATAATGCACATTAGCGTGCTGTGCTGGTGGTGCAGTTGGATCCACCTGGCCGCTTAAAATAAATAAAGGGGAGGAATGATTAAGGCTGGCTGGAGTTAAGGTACCTGGATCTAACCACGGCGCAATAGCAAAAACCGCATTTATTCTGGAATCTAGTTTTGCAGCTAATTGTGCGCCACCGCCACCCATCGACCATCCACCTACTGCAATTTTTGAAGTATCAATATTTTGATAGAGTGGTGAGGCCATTCTATTGTTTTCTTGCCGCATGGTTTCCATCCCATCTAAAAGTGCTAGGGCTCTAATATTTGGATAATCTAATATGCTATTAGTTCCAATGGTCATACAAACAAAACCTCGAGAGGCAAAAAATCGAGCCCATGGGGCTATAGAACTCTGTGTTGCTAAGAACCCAGGAACTAAAACAATGCTTTTGAAATTTCCTACTAGTGTGGATGGATAATACAGAGTGGCGCCATTATAGTCAGGCCCGTTCCGTAATCCGTTTGCTTCCGTTAAGGAGTCAATGGAGATGGGATTGAAGTTGCTAATAGAATTTACAGATACACCTGTACATTGGCTGAATGTACATTGTATCAATGTGAATGTAATAAGAAGGGTTAGAAATATTTTTTTCATATTTTTTTAAATTAAATTTTCTCCTCGTTTAGCATTAAGGAATAGGTCCTATTGTAAGTACCCCCGAAATCCGCACAATTCAAAATTAGAGAAAAAACGCTAACTTTAAATTACCATAATGAACAAAAGCAGTAAATGACCCAGAATTCGTCAAGACTAAATCTATTCTCTTTCAAACAATAGAGATTAAATAAATGATTGTAATATTTATACCAGATTCGAGTGTATTATATTTTGAAGGTCTTGTTTAAATTCAAACTGCTGCAGTCATCACAATTTTCCATTTCTATAATAAAGTTTTCTTTATTTTTTATGTCAACTTCCCATTGAGGCTGAATATCTCGAACATGATATCGCCTGCATTCTTTAGCAGATAAAGGTTGACCATCTTGACCTTTACTCTTTGAAAATTCTTTTCCGAAATTATGAATTACCGCCGTGTCTTTTAATGTTTCAGGTGCTACAATGTCGAAGTGCATCACGTGACCATCTTATTTTGTTACATAGGTGTCCCAAGCTGCTACTTTCATGTTTTTCGTATTTTTCTTATCCGATTGCAATTCCATCTCATAAGAAGCACTAAAGTTTATATACCATCAAAACGGCCCTTCGAAGCACTGAGCCGCTCCCGTTTTAAACGGGACCAAATTCGAGTTAGCGGTTCGTTGTTTGTAGTTCATTCTGTACTTGCTATTTGGTATTGACTTTTTCCTTAATCAAAAATTCCTTTACTGTTGTCCAATTTATCTTAGAATATCTTTCATTGTCATATTTTTGAAAAACAATCCTTCCCTCCATGATATCTCGCATGTATTGCATTCCTTGCCAAGCAGGATAAAGTTCGGTTTTTGACGGTGAAAAGAATTTGGTGAGATTGATTACGATATTAAAAAGACCAATACCACCAGGTCTGAACAATTTATACTTATTGCCTGTAATTTCAGACAACAATTTAACGAAATCATTGCATGATAAGGTATCTCCAGCAATTCTCAAATACCGAGGTGTTGTTTCGTCCAATGCTGCCATTGCAGTAAATTCAGCAATATTATAGGTGGTTGTAAATTCTATTAGTTGATTTGGATTGCCCCAACAAAGAATGCGCTTTTGTTTAAACATAATTAAGGGCATATCTGTGGTTAGCAATTCCATAAATGGACCATTAAACAGAGTGGTGGCTTTTATAGGAGCTTTATCAAGGTATTGATGAAATTCTCTTCTTAAATCTAAATTTCTATTTTTACCAACCTTTAAATTTGTAAAGTCACTTGAGTAATCGCTTGGAATAAATCTTGGAACATTTGCTTCCACAGCAGCATCTAAAAATAATTTTTGAGCATCTATAATAGTTTCTCGTAAACCTGCTAATGCAGACACAATACACATGGCACCGATGCAGTGTTTGGCTACTTCTGATTTATTGCTAGTGTCAACTTGAAATACTTTGACACCTTTAAATTCTAACTCGCTTATTTTCTTTTTGTCAGTTTCTAATCGAACGATTGCCCTTACTTCTGCTCCTTGAGCTAATAAGGCATTGACAATTTTACCACCAAGATTTCCAGTAGCACCTACCACTACAATAATTTTCTTCATTTTTATTTGATTTTAAAAAGTTGGTACTCTTTTAATTTAGCCACCA